>JAYSWW010000219.1:0-11744 GCA_043717805.1 Ferruginibacter sp. | reverse complement strand
CCTGGTCAAAAATCAGCTCTGCAGATGTTCTTGAATCGATGCAACTTAAAATAACAGCAAAAGGATGTTGCCCATCGGATGTTTCATTTGCCTGTTGCAGCAGGTTACGGTTCACTTTAAGATTGTTTACAAATCTTTTATTTCCTTCTTTTAAAAGCTCCAATGCCATTGCCGGTGTTATTGCTGCTTGTAATTCTTTATTTAATGTTTTCATTTTTATTTTTTTAATGGTTTTTTTAAAATTGTTTTAAGCCGGTTCTATAAAATTGATGGTTTCAACCGTTATGTTTCTTGTTTTTGCATTGCTTCTGAAATCACGGATGAGTTCAACAACATCGTATGCAATTGATTTTGAATTGGTACAATCAATAATTACTTTAGAATTTGCAGGAATTTCTTCCAGTTCTTTTATCACACTTGCCTTGTTAAAAAAGGAAACTTCCTCAGCCAGCACGAGATGGTGTAATTCATGCCCTTCCTCCGTTGTTACAGTATCCTTCATATAGTGGGAGTTGCGATAACTGTGGCGCAACGTGTAAAAAATACCGAAGAGAATCCCAATGGTAATACCTTTGAGTAAGTCTGTTGCCAATATGCCAACTACAGTTGCCATGAATGGAATAAATTGTTCCCAGCCAAGTTTGTACATCTGTTTAAAGAGCATGGGTTTCGCTAATTTATATCCAACCATAAGTAATATGGCTGCTAAACTTGCAAGTGGTATCATATTCAACACACTTGCAATAGTGATAGCGCTGATCAATAAAAACACTCCATGAAGTATTGCTGACAATTTTGTTTTACCTCCAAAAGAAATATTGGCTGAACTTCTTACAATAACCTGTGTTACAGGTAATCCTCCGATTAATCCTGAAACAATATTTCCCAAACCCTGGGCCTTTAATTCCCTGTTTGTAGGAGTAACTCTTTTATTGGGATCCATTTTATCTGTTGCTTCAACACATAACAATGTTTCCAGGCTGGCCACAATGGCTAATACGATGGCAATCTTCCACACTTCAAGATTTGTTATCGCAGAAAAATCAGGAAAAGTGAACTGGCTGAAAAAATCCGTTAGATTCTTTGCAACAGGAAGTCTTACAACCTGGTCTTCGGCTAAACTAAAATCCAGTGTTCCTGCTTTAAACAAATAATTCATTACAATACCAAGAACAACTACCACAATCGGGCCTTGTATCAACTGAAAGATTTTATGTTTTTTAGTTAATACTGTATCCCATAAAATGAGGATGGCTAATGAAATGGCCGCAATTAATACAGCCCCCGGAGTTATAAAATCCAATGCTTTACCAATTTCAGAAAATGTATTTTGCCCGTCTGCCTGAAAAAAAGCATCATCACCTTCTGAGTCTTTATCCCAGCCCAAAGCATGTGGTATTTGTTTTAAGATAATGAGAAGTCCGATGCCGGTAAGCATTCCTTTGATAACTGATGAAGGGAAAAAATAAGCGATAAAGCCTGCTTTAGCAAAGCCTAGTACCAACTGAATAACGCCGGCTATCACTACTGCTAATAAAAAGGCCGGCCAGGAGCCAAGTGTTGCTATGGAAGTTAATACAATTACTGCCAGGCCCGCTGCCGGACCACTTACTCCAAGTGGTGAGCCGCTGGCTATCCCTACAATAATACCGCCGATAATACCAGCAATAATACCGGCAAACAAAGGTGCGCCTGATGCCAGTGCAATCCCCAGGCACAAAGGGACGGCAACAAAAAATACTACAATACTTGCAGGAAGGTCATTTCGCAAATTAGCGAACAGGTTATTATTCATAAAAAATAAGTTGATTTAATTAGCCGTGTTGCAAACAATGCATAGAATTTATTTGCTGATTACGCAAATACATTGCAGATGCTGCTTTTGTTTGTTTACCTGAAATTTTTAAATACCAGAAAGCGTATTAGGCCTTAATATCCGGAGGTGGGGTATTTATATCGGCATGATGCAATGTGATTGCATTCTCGGAAGGAGTTAATAAAGCCCTTGTGAATTTGTAAGCAATTTGTTTGTTGTAAAAATATTTTTCAGGGATGATATTTTCTTTTGTTTCTTTTCCCAGATCTTTTTGAGTATTGTCTTTCCCTCCATTGTCCATATCATCTGTCATTTCAATGGAAACATTGTTTTCACCGGCTCCATATACCCAATGCTTTACGGGAAGTGCCTGTAACATAAAAATGAAAATGAATAATATTGAAAGCGTTTTTTTCACTGAGCAAATATATAGGTAGGAAAAATGTTAAACAACTTCTTGTGAAATTTTTACTTTTCTTTTACAGTTCTTATTAAATGTTGAAGAAAAAATGAGTATTATATATTCAATCCTCCACAAGCGCTGATCGTTTGTCCTGTAATATAGTTTCCCATATCGCTTGCCAGGAACAAGGCCACGTTGGCAATATCATCCCCGCTGGCAAACCGGCCCAATGGAATGTCTGCCTTGTATTTTTCCGCCCCTTCACCGTCTTTTAAATAACTGGTCATATCTGTTTCAACAAAACCGGGGGCAATGGCGTTGCAACGGATATTGCGGCTGCCCAGTTCTTTTGCAATGCTTTTTGTAAACCCGATGATACCGGCTTTGCTGGCTGCATAACTGCTTTGGCCGGCATTTCCCATTTCGCCGATCACACTGCTCATATTAATGATACTTCCGCTTTTTGCCTTTATCATGGGGCGGATGACCTGTTTGGTCATATTGAATACACTTTTCAGGTTAACCTGCATCACATCATCCCATTGTTCGGAGGTCATGCGAAGCAACAGGTTGTCTTTTGAAATACCTGCATTGTTTACACAGATATCAATCTTTCCAAATTTCTGCATCACTTCGTTTACGAATATTTCACAGGCTGCAAAATCAGCGGCATTGCTTTGATACCCAACAGCATTTATGCCACTGCCCTTTAATTTTGATTCCAGGGCAGTTGCCTTTCCCTTGCTTCCGTCACTTACATATGTAAACGCAACATGTGCGCCCTGCTCTGCAAATTTTAAAGCGATCGCCTCGCCAATACCACGGGCGGCCCCTGTTACAATGGCAACCTTGTCCTGTAATAATTTCATTGGTATGATTTTATGACTGCAAAAGTAAATAAATCAGTTTTGCTGTGTTTTATATTTCTTTTTTACACAAACACTTCTAATGTTTATTATTTGATAGCAAGAATTTCCTCCAGTATGGTTCTTTCGTTGCTAAGCCGGGGTACTTTATGCTGGCCTCCTATTTTATTTTTAGAATGCAGCCATTTTGTAAATGTACCCCGGGGCAAAACCTGAACGATCGGTAAACGCAAAGCAATGTCTTTTTGCCGTTTTGCCTCGTAATCGCTGTTGGTGTTTTTCAATGCATTGTCAAGTTCTGTAATAAATGTCTGCAGGTCTTCCGGTTTTTTTTCAAATTCAATCAGCCATTCATGTGCGCCATTGCTTTCACTGGTAAAATAAACAGGTGCTGCTGTATAATCAGTAACAATTGAATTTGTATTGTGTGCTGCTGTTGCAATCGCTTTATCTGAATTATCAACGATCACTTCTTCGCCAAATGCGTTCATATAATGCTTCAACCTGCCTGTAATTTTTATTTTGTACGGATTGAGAGAAGTAAATTTAATGGTATCTCCGATCAGGTAGCGCCATAGTCCGCCCGTTGTGCTTATCACCAATGCATAATTCTTATTCAATTCAACATCGTTCAACCCAACTGTTTGCGGAGTTGGTTTTTCGTATTCTTCTACCGGCATAAATTCATAAAAAACCCCGTGCTCTGTAAATAACATCATGCCATCGTCATCGGGCTTTTCCTGTGCAGCAAAAAAACCTTCACTGGCGTTGTATATTTCAAGATAATTTACAGGGCCGCCGATGATCTTTTCAAACTGCTCCCTGTAAGGAACAAACGAAACGCCGCCGTTTATGTAAAGTTCCAGGTTGGGCCATACTTCTTTGATCGTTTTTTTATTCTTTATTTCAAGGATGCGTTTTAACAACAGCAATGTCCAGGTTGGAACGCCTGCCAGCGAGGTGACATTTTCCTCCGCTGTGATCAATGCCAGTTTTTCAATTTTATTTTCCCATTCATCCAACAGGGCAATGCTCAGTTCCGGTGTGCGCAACCAGTGACCCCAAAAGGGAGAGTTTTGCATTAACACTGCACTCAGGTCGCCATATTGTATTTCTTCATTTAGCTGGTTTAACTGGTGTGAGCCTCCGACAACCAGGCTTTTGCCTGTTAGTAAATCACTGGATGGGAAATTCTTATAATAGTTTGTCAACAGGTCTTTGCTGGCCTGGTAATGGTTTTCATTCAGGCTTTCATCACTAACGGGTATAAATTTACTTTTATCGCTTGTAGTTCCGCTGCTTTTGGCAAACCATTTAATAGGTGAGTTCCACAATACATTTTCTTCGCCTCCCATCATCCTCAAAATATAGGGCTGCAGGTTTTGGTACTCATGTATCGGAACCTGTTGTTTGTATTGCTTTACCGTAAATAGTTTTGAAAAGTTATATTTTTTGCCAAACACCGTGTATTGAGCCGAGGTTACCAGGCCCTGCAACACTTCCCGTTGTGTAACAACAGGGTTATTTGTCCAGTTTTGTATACGCCAGATACGCATACGGGCCAGTCTTGATATTGCGGGGGACAACAACTTCATTTGCGGAAGATAAAAAATTCCTGGTTGAATTAATATCAAAAATTACGATAAATATCTTATATGGTAAAAGCTGAAGGGTTTAAGTTGAAAGGAAGAAGGTAGTGAAACAAAATTTTGTTTGCTTATCCCTTTTATCTTGCAGTCTTTACCCAATTCATTGTGCCGCCTGTTCGTGCAGGTAATCTTTTCGTTTTAACTCGAAATTTTTTCCCAGGTATAAGCGCCTCACTTGTTCATCCCCGGCAAGTTCTTCTGCGGTACCGTGTTTGAATATAGCTCCGTCGATCAACAGGTAAGCCCTGTCGCAAATAGAAAGTGTTTCATTCACATTGTGGTCGGTTATCAGCACCCCGATATTTTTAAACTTAAGTTTTGCAATAATTTCCTGGATGTCTTCAACTGCAATTGGATCAACTCCTGCAAATGGTTCATCCAGCAGGATAAATTTTGGATCAACTGCCAATGCCCTTGCAATTTCTGTACGGCGCCTTTCGCCCCCGCTCAACGTATCTCCATTGTTTTTTCTAACATGCTCCAGCCTTAATTCGCTTAGTAACAATTCCAGTTTTTCTTTTTGTTTTGTTTTGCTCAGTTTGGTCATTTCCAATACTGCCAGCACATTGTCTTCTACGCTAAGCTTTCTGAAAACACTGGCTTCCTGCGGCAAATATCCAATGCCCATCTGTGCCCTTTTATACATGGGAAGCTTTGTTATATTAAGGTCATTTAAAAACACTTCACCTGAATCGGGCTTTATCAACCCAACAACCTGGTAAAATGAAGTGGTTTTACCGGCGCCATTGGGGCCAAGCAATCCAACGATCTCACCTTGTGTTAAATTAAATGATACATTTCTCACAACAGTGCGGCTGCCATAAGATTTTACAAGATTCTTTGTTTGAATGGTAAGGCTCATGTTTGTAAAAATAAGTTATCCGTGATAATAAGTTTAGGTTGGCAATTATTTTTAACAACGTTTCCCTGTTTTATTTACAATGGTACTTCAATTTCCAGGCTGGTTCCTTTTTTATATTCAGAATGAATAACCATTTTACCCCCCGTTTCTTTTATCCTTTGTTGCATATTACGAAGGCCATTTCCAAAATGGTTGTTCTCAATGTTAGAAAATCCTATACCATTATCAGTTATTGAACAAATCATGTTGTTTGAAATCAGATCAATGTTGATCTCAACCCTGCTTGCTTCCGCATGTTTTACTATGTTATGCAACGCTTCTTTTACCACCATAAAAAAATGTGTTCTTGCTTCATGTGATATCACTCGGATTTCCGAGGTTTCGGGTTGGTTGAATTCAACGGCGATCCGGTGCATTTCAAGATAATCAAATGCATATTCACGAACGTATCCCAGTAAGCCGTTCATGCTATTATTTATTGGATTCAGGGCCCAAATAATATTTCCGATATTGTTTACAATCAACCCGGTGGATTCTTTAATGATCTCAAGGTCCTTTAAAGAATCGGGCTGTGATGAAAACCGGTTTTTCAAATGCTCACAGGTAACGGCGATTTTTGAAAGTTCTGATCCAATATCATCATGCATATCGCGGGCAATTCGATTTCGTTCTTTTTCCATCACTTCACGTTGTTCAAGCTGCTGCAACATGGTTGAGATCATTCCTGCAAGGGATTCAAACATATCAATATTTGAATTTGACAGCGGAATGTAAGAAATGGTATTAAATTCCTTCTTCATTCCAACAAACAATGCTCCCCATACCTGTTGATTCTTTATAAGCGGTGTTAGAATAAAATGGGGTGTTAATAAACCTTTTTGAACTGCAAGTTCAAATTCTGTTGGAACGATTTCATTGTTGACAAGAATTGACTTCTTTCCTTCTAAAAAATCCTCGGAGAATTCAATAATAATATTTGTAATTGCCGGGTCTTCTGTTTCATCAAAGCCTTTCCACAAAAATGGTTTCAGTGCATTCTTCCCGGGAATTTTTTCGAGCAGGATAACCCTGTCTAAAAACATTTGTGAAATAATACTGTCCAGGAATTGCTCGTATAAAGTTTCCTTGTGTGAATAAAAACTAAAACTGCGCTGGATATCTGCAATGATCTGGAACCCGTTCATATATTTCCTGCAAACATTGCTGAGCTGCGTAAACGCATATTGGTTACTCAGTGTTGTGCCGGATATTCTGTCAACCTGCTTTTTATAATACGCAAGTTCTTTTTCCAGTTGTATGATTTTATATGAATCCTCGTTCATCATTAAGCTTCTGTTAGCAGGCAAAGAACACCCGTCCAATCAAGTGCCTGTAAATGTTTTCCAAGCTTTGCAACTTCAACCCCTGAATAAAATCCCATGAGAGGTACTTCGCCTGCAATGATCTTCTGTACTTCATCCACGTCTTCCAGTTCGCCTCCTGCAAATGGCTTTGCCCTGCCACCGCAATTGATATAAAAATAAAAGAGTGGTTTTTTCCTGCCCGTTTTATTCTTTAACAGGTCAATGCCGGTTTGAATGTATTCAAGATTGATACTACGGTGCATCAATTGTACTTCATCGCCGGCTTTCAGATCGGGTTCAAACATGATCAAAGCTTTTTTATCCGTATCAATTGCCAGGCACAACCGGTTTGCATAATCTGCTTCATTGAATTCGCCGAATTTTTCGCCCCGGTTCAATCCCAGTGTAACAAAAAACGGGAATTCGTTCCAGGGCACTTTGTGAACAGGGCCAAACAATTCATCAATCACATCGATGGCCGGCCGGTTATCGATTTCATATATTACGGGACCTTCAGCTCGGGTGATCATTTTATAACTGCTCCCCGGCTTACAGCCATGCATGATTGTACTGTACATCATGCAGTCGCCGCTGATAAGCAATGCCAGCACATGTTGCTTTAAAACCTTGTCATTAAAAAACTGGAAACAGGTGGTTAATTTCAGGTCACCTACAATGCCGGCTCCGGCACAACAGATGGCCGGATCTATCCGTTCTTCAATTGCAGTAAACAATGGAGTTGCAAAATTTAACATCGGTGGATCCGCTTGTTTTATGGTGTCATAAAAAACAAGCAAGCCCTTGTCTTTGCCTGTACTGGCTGCTTTGATCTGCACTGCAATGGCGGCCCCGGCCGCATATTCGTCTTTGTCTAAATCTGGCTGGGAAAATACCTGGAATTGAATGGTTTGAGATGAGAAAACGGTCACACTTGCTTCGTATCCTTCATAACTTAATTCACTGTTTGTAAAAACCCCCATTGCAGCTCCGCCGATAAGTGGCGTATTTCCTGTATGGGACCTTACTCCGGCCAAAAAATTTTCGGGATCATGTTTACCACTGCAAAAAATGATTGCCTGGCTTAACACTTCCGTTTCTGCCTGTTTGATGGCAAGGGCTGCGCATTCCTGACCTGCGGCAAAAGAATCGGTTTTAATGCTGAATCCTACTCCTGTTCTGGTTGACATGGGGTCGTTTTAAAACTTAAGATAGCCATTAAATTTCTTTTATCATCATAAAATAAACACAACGCATAAACGATTTTATTATAATATGTTGTTATGGCTGAATTATTATATATTAAAATTGTTTAAAAAATTATTGTTATTTCGTATTACAAAGCACAGAACAGCCGTGGCTGAAACTTTTTTAGTTTATACGAGTGATTTTTTTGCCAAGATAATGATAATAAATACTACTAAAACCACATTGCGTTCTTTCTTGTTTTTTTTAATTTTTGAAAAATGAAATTGAATTCCATTGCAATCATTGAAGACGATGAGAAAATAAGGTCTTACCTGGCTGAACAAATTCAACTGCACATTGATGTGGAAGACCTGAGAATATATGCTGACGGGGAAACTGCTTTGAAATCGCTGGCCGTGAACCCGGCAGACATCGCTTTATTTGATATCAATTTACCCGGTATGAATGGAATTGATTGTATACAAAGGCTTAAAATTCTGCACCCCAGGATGCAAATGATGATACTTACAGTGTATGACAACGCTGATAACATTTTCAATGCCCTGAAAGCCGGTGCCACCAGTTATTTATTAAAAAGCACCGCTCCGGAAAAGATCATCGAAGCCATTCAGGAAGTGTATGATGGCGGCAGCCCGATCAGCAGCCAGATCGCCCGCAAGGTCATCGAGGCTTTTGCTGTAAAAGAAAAAACAAATGATTATTTCCAGGAATTGAGCAGAAGGGAACAGGAAGTACTGGAACAGCTTTCGAAAGGATATCGTTACAAAGAGATCGCAGATAAATTGTTTGTGAGTTTAGAAACTGTCAGAACGCATATCCGTAACATTTACGAAAAATTGCAGGTAAACTCAAGAGTTGAGGCCTTGAAAAAAACAGGCTTGTTATAGAGAGGCTCTGCATTAACATTTAAAAAATATCACCGCATTTATACATTTTAAACAAACCCTGAACATTATGAAAAAAGTATGCTTATTAATTTTTGCATCCATTGCTGTTACATCGTTGATGGCACAGGTTGATTCTGCATTTCAGAAACCCCAACTCGCGGCGTTTAAAAAAAATATGGTAAAGATCAACCTGCCCGCATTGGTATTAAAGAACATTACGATCCAGTATGAAAGAGCCATTGCCAGAAAAGTAACCATTGCCGGAACCATCCGCTTTATGCCAAAAGGCAATATTCCTTTAAAAAGTACTTTTATCAACCTTGCAGACGACCCCGAAACAGAGCGCCAGTTAAACAACCTTCACCTGGGAAATATTGCATTTATGCCTGAAGTGAGGTACTACTTCAGTAAAAAAGGGGCGTTCCGTGGATTTTATATGGGCCTGTTTGCAGGCATTGCAAAATACAACGCCGACCTGCTTTATGAATACGATGACGCAGGTGTTCCCAAAACAATTCCTATGAGCGGTGCTATTACCGGTATTACCGGAGGCTTAATGATCGGTGCACAATTTAAGTTAAGTAAAAGCCTTTCTTTAGACTGGTGGATACTTGGGCCGAACTATGGAAGTTCTAACGGAAAGATATCCGGACAGCAAAGCATGGACGCTTCTGAACAGCAGTCATTAAAAGATGACCTGAAAGGCCTTGATATTCCGTTAACAAAATTTACTTACGAGGTTAACAGCAATGGAGCCACTATTAATTTCAAGGGGCCGTGGGCCGGCCTGAGGGCCGGAATATGCGTGGGTTACCGGTTTTAATAAATTAAGAAAATGATTTAACCCGTTGAATTGATATTTCAACGGGTTTTTTATGATGTGAATTACTACTTTTTTCACATTCCTTTCAAATCAATGATACCCGTTATTTGTATTGTTATTCTTTTGCATAAAAACATTGTTAATTAACTAAATAAATTTATTATGAAAAAAAGTCTTTTATTATTAGCAATCATCGTTTCGCTTGTCTCTTGTAAAAAAAGCGATGATCCTGTTTCGCCGGTAACGGGTGACCTGAAAGTTGGAACTGCCTGGGTATGGAAATATACTTCCTACGATGCTTCCGGCACAGTTCTAAGCACTTCTAATGTCACCGCTACCATTACGGCACAGCAAACTATTGCAGGTGAAACATGGTGGGTGGTTACCGGGGCGGGTTCGCCTTCTTACCTTCGTAAAACAGCTATTGGCTATTACACCTTAACAAATAATGTTTCGCAGCTGCAATTTAAAGTACCGGCGGTTGTAAATGATACCTGGCGTGTTACTTATAGTAGTTCTGCGGGTGATTACAGTGATTTTAAAGTAATGGCAGTGAATCAGAATGTAACGGTACCAATGGGTACTATAGCCTGTTACTATATTGAAGGCAATGACAGTAACAGCCTTGAAGATAAAGAATGGTACAATGATGCAAACATGTTGGTTAAACAAGAAGAATATGACCAAACAGCAACGGGTGCCTTATTTGTAGATTTTTCATTAGAGCTCGTAAGTTTTACCCCTTAATTCGTTTTAAATTGTTTTATTAAAAACCTTGTGCCGCAAACACAAGGTTTTTTTCATTTTGCCATTATCTTTACAACCATTTAATTTATATGAAAGTAATAGAACACATCAACCGGGCCAAAGACACACTGATCTCTTTTGAAATTCTGCCCCCATTGAAAGGAAAAGGCATTCAATCGCTTTACCAGCACCTGGACCCGCTGATGGAATTCAATCCCGCATTTATCAATGTTACTTACCATCGGAGTGAACATGTTTTTAAGAAAAAAGCAGATGGCACATTTGAAAAAGTAGTGGTACGCAAGCGGCCGGGTACTGAATCGATCTGTGCTTCCATTATGAACAAATACAATGTTGATACAGTTCCTCACCTTATCTGTGGGGGATTTGGTATCAATGAAACAGAAGATGCGCTGATCAACCTGAATTACCTGGGCATTGACAATGTATTGGTATTGCGTGGCGATGCAGCTAAAAACGAAACTTCATTTGAACCTGAACCGGGCGGGCATCAGTATGCCATTGACTTGCTGCGGCAGGTTACCAATTTAAATGCTGGCGTGTACCTGGAAGAAGACCTTAAAAATACAACGCAGACAAAATTCTGCATCGGGGTAGCAGGATATCCTGAAAAGCATTTTGAAGCCCCGAACATGGATTCTGATCTTAAATATTTAAAAGATAAAGTGGATGCGGGTGCAGATTATATTGTAACACAAATGTTCTTTGACAATGAAAAATATTTTTCATTTGTTGATGCCTGCAGAAAAATTGGTATAATGGTTCCCATCATACCCGGCTTAAAACCTGTTTATACTAAAAAACAACTGACCATACTTCCAAAGACATTTCACATTGATCTGCCTACAGAACTTTCAAATGAAATGATGGGCTGTAAATCTGATCTGGATGTGGAAAAGGTTGGAACAGAATGGCTCCTTCAGCAATCGAAAGAATTAAAAAAGGCAGGGGTGCCCGTTTTACATTATTATACATTGGGCCGGCCACAGATCGTTGCTAATGTGGTGAAAGAATTATAAGGTTCAAAATTATTATATAAAAATGTGCTGATGTGATTTTTATTCTCACATCAACACCCTGCTATTTTCCCAAAGGAATTCCAACAGAGAAACTCAATGTCC
>JAYSWW010000218.1:0-1762 GCA_043717805.1 Ferruginibacter sp. | reverse complement strand
GGAAACGTACACTTGGCTTTTTAATAGATGAAAATATTCATCTTAAAAACAGGCTCTCTGAAATACTCAAAGAACAATTCAATAGAAAATTACTCGATGAAGTGGAGATATTTCAAAATAAATTTATTTATGAAGATGAACTCATCTGCCTGCTAAGAAATGACGTGGCAGAAATAGACAAATTGCTGAACAGGGAAATTGTTGAAAACGGTAAGTTAGCGACTCAAATTGACAAGAACCTGCAAAGGATAAGGAATAACATACTAAATGCCGAAAAAGAATTCAGCAGGCTGAAACTGGAATTCAATGGCTACCTGTCTGAAAATATATGATTGGCTTTGAATTGCAATAATAATGAATGATCTTTTTTCTGCCCATTGTATTTGTTTTATTCACTTTCACCCACTCAGTATGCATATTTAACAAGCTGGTTGCAAGGCAAAAAATACAGGTCACTTCCAATTTTTTTTATTATAATAAATGGATCAACCCGGCATTCTGAAATAACAACTTTTAGCGGAATACTGTCATGCTAATTATTTCTCCACAAACATGAAAAGTTGATTACAATTCTTAAATCAAATGACATGCATCATAATTCTTTCAATCATTTAATTCTAATTTGTATCAATAAATAAAACAACAATGAAAAATACAAAATGGGTTTTGCTGATGTTCGTTTCAATAGTTACTGCATGCAATTCATCTAAGATCACAACATCCTGGAAAGCTGAAAATCTTATGCCCAAAAAATATAACAAGATTTTGGTACTTGGACTGATACGTGATGCTGACCGAAGCATCCAGGAAAATATGGAAAATCACTTCATCGGTGATCTTCAGAACATGGGTTACAATGCTGTATCTTCATTGAAAGAATATGGCCCTAAAGCGTTTGACAATATGGATGAAGCAGCAGCCATTGCAAAATTAAAAAACAGTTCAGTTGATGCAGTGATCACCATCGTTTTACTGGACAAGCAGAAAGAAAGAAAATATGTTCCGGGGAATGTTTATTACTCTCCTTACAGCCATTATTCAAACAGGTTCTGGGGTTATAGAACTACCTTATACCAGCGTATTTACGAACCTGGCTATTATGTTACAGATACAAAATATTTCTGGGAGAGTAATGTTTATGATATGAGTAACCAACAATTGGTTTACTCAGTGCAAACGGAAACTTTTGATCCTGCCAATTCAGAAACACTTGGGCATGAATATGGGTTGTTGATTGTAAAGAATATGGAGAAAGAAAAGATCCTGGTAAAATGATATATCAGGCTTCATGCTTCAATAAATAAATACCATTCACAGGTAAAAAACAGTTTGTTATAAACTGTTTTTTTTAATTCAGCATATGTTCCAGTTTTGCCTGGTTGACAATGCTGATACTCCCGTCTTTCATTATATCAATCAGTTTTTCATTTCGAAATTCGCTGAGGGTACGAATCAATGATTCTTTTGCTGTACCTGCAATGTTGGCCAGGCTTTCCCTGTTGATATCGATCACAAATTCCGGGTCATTATTGTCACAATATTTATGCTGAATAAGGACAAGAGCTTCTGCCACTTTTTTTCGAAGTGAATTATAGGCAATACCCAATAAATGGCTTTCTTTAACGGAAATATTACTGGCCAGTAATTTGATGAATTTCTGGGTTACTTCTCTATTGTTGTTAACAAGTTCATCAAAATCTTCTTTTGGAATTACAGCAAGGTCAGTATCTTCCATGGCCTGGGCTGAATCCTTATAAACAGT
>JAYSWW010000217.1:0-1763 GCA_043717805.1 Ferruginibacter sp. | reverse complement strand
ATGGGGCATCAGCATATTTCGCAAACCATTCAATACCTCCATTTAAGCACCAAAAGATTAAGCAGCATTGTAAACCCATTTGATGTATTGCTGACGCTTTCCGGGGATGATAAAATAAATGATGCCCTATGGTAACAGCAACAGGCAACCCTGTTACTGTTCAGCAAATACTGCAGCAATATCACCAATCGTCTTTTCACCCGCATGTACAACGGGTAATGACGCAATTAAAAAAGTGTAAAACAAGTGAACTGGGTTTTCATTTGTATAAATGCACCGATCATGATTGTGCACAGTATAAATATCAGTATCACGGATGCAGAAACAGGCATTGTCCGCAATGCGGCGGTTTTAAAAAAGATGAATGGATAGAAGACCGGCGAAGGGAATTATTGCCCATCGGTTATTATCATGTGGTGTTCACATTGCCTCATGAACTGAATAACATTATACTGGGCAACCGCAAACAATTGTTCAAATTGCTCTTTGATGCATCGGCACAAACACTGCTGCGATTTGGCAATGATGAACATCATTTGGGCGCTACTCCGGGTATTATCAGTCTGCTGCATACCTGGGGTCAGGATATGTGCTTTCACCCGCATGTGCATTGTATCGTGAGCGGAGGTGGCATCGATGGGTTGATGTGGAAAAATCCCAACCGCATAAAGGATAATTTTTTGTTTCCGGTAAATGCCATGCGTATTGTTTTCAGAGCTAAGTTTCTGCAGGGCTTAAAATCCTTACAAGAAAATAAACTTATGCAATTACCGGATGCCCGCCTGCCGGACGGGCAGGGATACAATTTGCAGCAGCTGATCAATAATTTGTATAAAAAGAAATGGAACCTCTATGCCAAAGCGCCTTGTGCAGGGCCGCAGCAGGTGATTGAATACCTGGGGCGATACACCAATAAAGTAGCTATTTCCAATTACAGGATAGTGGACAATGATACCCGCAATGGCAGGGTAACATTCCGGTATAAAGACTACCGAAGTATCGGTACAAGTTATGCTGATAGCAATAAGACAAAATTAATGTCGCTGGCAGGGCCGGAGTTTGTGCGGCGCTTTGAACTGCATATTTTGCCCAGGGGGTTTACCAAAATCCGCAGCTATGGCTATTTATCTAACAGAGGAAGAACACTGCGGATGGAAAAAATAACTGTCGCTATGAAAGTACCGCCGCATCCCCCTAAAGTTAAAACGCCATGGACAGTCAGGCTTTTTGAAAAGTTTGGAATAAGACATACCACCTGCCCGCATTGTAAAAAAGAAAGCCTGGAATTAATAAGAGTAAGTTACCCCGAAAGAGCGGTTCAAAATATTATTGATGATAGTTGAAACAAAACAGGAAGAAAAATTTGTTCATCCGGCAGACAGAGTATGGCTTTTTCATAAACGTTCAAAACGAATGGAAGAAATAATGCCCTACCGGCAGACGGCTTTGAATAAATTGGTTTAAACCCGGGAAAACCAATAAAATCTGGCTACATTAGACAAGCAAAACGTACAAGAAATTATCCCGAAGGGATTCCTTCGGGAAAAAACAGGAAAACAGCTCTTTAAATTTGTCCGGTAATCCCAAATGGAAAAAGCACTAATGATACTTTATTCCATAATGGACCATAGAAAACGTCGGTCAACACAAAAGTATACCGACAGCCCCCATCAAGATTTTGAAAATTGGGGGATTTTTTGGGGGGCTATCGGATACTTTTATAAGAGTTGGCAGTTATGTTTAGGAAATTTCCAAAATTTGAA
>JAYSWW010000216.1:0-1763 GCA_043717805.1 Ferruginibacter sp. | reverse complement strand
GTTTTGCGGCACTCAGCGGGGATCATTTTTATGCTCATTTAAAGGCTACCGACTTTGCCGGAACCATGTTTGAACAGCAGGTGGCACATGGCTATTTTATCATGAGTGCAGCAGCCGGTTTATTTGTTGACAGTTATGAAAAAAATCCTGTCTTGTTGAATTACGGAATTGACGAACTTCGTTTTACCAAACCGGTTTACCCGGGTACATCGATTTACATTCGTTTCAGTTGCAAAGAAAAAATTGCACAGGAATTAAAGGAAAAAAATCCCGATGTGCCGATGGTTCAAGGTGCAGATATTCCAAAGGGAATTGTAAAATGGTTCGTGGAAATATTTGATGAACTGGATGAAGCAGTAGGAGTTGGAACCATTCTTACCATGGTTGAAATGAAAAATAAAATTTAAAAAATATTTTTATGCTTAAGGAAATCCAGGAAGGATACGTAAAATCCGAAACACACCAGGGAATTACAACCATTGAATTTTTTCATCCGCAAAGTAATTCGTTGCCGGGGAAAATACTTGAAGAACTTGCACACGAGATACATTTTGCGGGAACCCATAAAGAAACAAAAGTCATTATATTAAGAAGCGCCGGTGAAAAAACCTTTTGTTCAGGAGCTTCTTTTGATGAATTGTTGCACATAAAAACAGAAGCGGAGGGACTGAAATTTTTCAATGGATTTGCGAATATCATAAATGCCATGCGTAAGTGTCCGAAGTTCATCATTGCCAGGGTTCATGGTAAAGCTGTTGGAGGAGGTGTTGGCCTTGCAGCCGCTGCCGATTACAGCATTGCCATGGTAAATGCCGATGTGAAATTAAGTGAGTTGGCCATTGGCATCGGGCCATTTGTAGTTGGACCTGCAGTAGAAAGAAAAATAGGTATTTCTGCATTTACCACATTGGCCATTGATGCTACCATGTGGCGCAACAGTGATTGGGCAAAGAGAAAGGGATTGTTTTCCGAAGTTCATGAGAATATGGAGAATATGGATGAATCTGTACAAAGGCTTTCCCATAACCTGGCTCATTCAAATCCGGAAGCGATGGCAGAACTTAAAAAGATAGCCTGGAAAGGAACTGAAAATTGGGATGCGTTGCTGAAAGAAAGAGCCGCAATAAGCGGAAAATTAATACTGAGCGAGTTTTCAAAAAATGCCATACAAAAATTCAAAGCCAAGGCCTGATCAACAATCTTCCGGCCCTAAGTTTTAATTTCCCCGTTGTTTAGTATCCGGCATCCTCTTATATAAGCAGGATTGTTAGCAGTCAACACTATCAGGGTTCTGCTATTAACATTTTTGATCAATTACTAAGCTTACCTTACAAATAAAATTTCTTTGAAAAAGTATTTTCTTGTAATTCTTGTTTTTCTTGCATTGATACTTCTGGCGGGATTGATATATTGGCAGCAACACAAAAAAGGGATCATTAAAAACAGTATTGAAAATGCCGTCAGCAAAGGAACCGATAGTTTATATTTTATTCAGTATGACAGTTCCTCTGTTGATGAAATAAACGGCAACGCCTCATTCTTTAATGTAAACCTGCAGTCAGATTCTTTGCAAAAGCAATTGTTGGAATTTGATACAGCTTCTTCTGCGGTTGTTTATAATATTCATATAGATGAGGTAACCATTAAGGGTGCAGACATCCCCTCACTTATCAATAACAATGCTGTTGAAGCAGGATCTATCCGGCTGATACGGCCGGTTGTATACATTATCAGTTCTGGCAAAAAGAAAAGATCAGATCTGA
>JAYSWW010000215.1:0-4572 GCA_043717805.1 Ferruginibacter sp. | reverse complement strand
ATTGCGGCGACCGCATGCAGGGAATTCGTGAACACTGGAACCTGAATGCAGAATGTGGAAATGGCAGTTTTACAAACATAAACCAGGATACCAAAATTGAAGACATTCCCACCCCTTACGACAGCAGCATTTTTGCTCTGAATGAAAAACTGAATGGTACTTATTTAACATTCGGTGCTTATGGAACTTCTGCACATGCAGCACAATCCGATGTAGATTTAAAGAGTTACCAATTGAATAAATCCGAAGCAGTTAAACGTGTTACCGTGAAGGGGAAAAAACAATTGTACAAAAATACAACCTGGGATATGGTTGATGCTGCTGAACAGGATAAAAAATTTGCAGAGAAAGTTGATATCAAAACTTTGCCCGACAGCCTTCAACATAGAAGCCGAAAAGAAATCCAGCAGATCATAGATACCAAATCTGCCGAACGCCTGCAGGTTCATAAAGAAATTGAAAACATCAATACAAAACGAGAAGAATGGCTTGCTGCAGAAAAAATAAAAAGAAACAACCTCAATCAAACAGCCACACTTGAATCAGAAATTGAAAAGATCATTAAGCAACAGGCCAGGAGGTTTAATATGGTAATCAGGTAATATTATTGATGTATGATTTGTGATGTATGATGTCGTACTTCGGAAACCCGTAAAAATAATAGAGCGGCCCGTCAAATCATAAATCATACATCATATATCATACATTATTTGTCTTTTTCCTTTTTCAGCATTGAATTGAAACCGGATGAGAAAACAGAAAGTATCAGGCTAAAAAGCAATGACCAGAAAAATCCATCAACCCGGATACCATCTATGAAATAATCTGCAATGATGATGATCAGGGCATTGATGACGAATAGAAAAAGGCCGAGTGTGATGATTGTGATCGGAAGTGTTAGTATGATCAGTATTGGTTTTACAATTGCGTTTAAAACAGCCAGTACAAGCGCAAAAATAATTGCGGTGATGTAATTGTCAATTTGTACACCTGTCAGGATCATTGATAATACATATGCAATGGCGGCGATGAATAATATTCGGAGTATGAAGTTCATGATAAAGTAATTAATGAAAGATTATTAAATATATTTTAAATAAAAAATCCCCTAATAATCGTCATTGCGAGGTACGAAGCAATCTATGTTTTTAATTACTGGATTGCTTCGTACCTCGCAATGACGTTAATAAACCACCAGCTCATAAAAATTTTCCGGTAACAGGTATTTATTGGCGATCTCCTGTAATTCAACAGCGCTGATCGTTTTTATTTCGTGAATCGAATCATAAAAATAAGCCTCATCAAGATTGTTTAATATGATGTTTTTCCATTTAGCAATTACCTGGAACGGTCCGTCAAGATCACCCAGCAATCCGCCTATCATAAAATTGCGCACCAGCAACAATTCTTCTTCGCCGATGGGTTCTTCCCTGAGCCTTTTCATTTCCTTGTAGATCTCTTCAATGGTTGGTTCACATACGTCTTTGCCTGCTTCAGTAGATATCATCCAGGCACTTTGCTGCATATGGTTTTGTAAATAACTATGTATCCCATAAGTATAGCCTTTCTCTTCCCGGATATTACTCATAAGCCTTGATCCGAAAAAACCACCAAACACATTGTTGAGAATGATCGCTTTTTTAAAATCGGGATGATGCCTGTTTGGAAAACCGGATGCAATACGGATGGCTCCCTGCACCGCTTCTGTGTCATTTTGAATACGGTATTTTTTTTCTGTAGCCGGCGTTGTTTTAATTTCAGGGATTGAATTGCCGGGTTTTACAACAGAAAGTTTTCCAAAATATTCATTCAGTAATTGGGGAAGTTCTGGGGGAATCTTTCCAGCAACAAATATTACCAGTTGCCCGTTGAGATAATATTGCCGGTAGAATTTTTTTATCTCGTCGATGTTAAGATTATCAAGGTCTTCCAGGTTTGTATAAACACCATATGGGTGCTTTTCACCAAACAGATAACTATCAATCAGCCTTCCGGCAATGAATTCCGCTTTTTGTAAATTTACTTTCAGCCGCTGCCTTGAATTCTGCAAATAAATATCCAGCTCCTGTTCTGGAAATATTGAATTCATGATCATATCCTGAATTACCGGAAAAAGCTTATCCAGATGTTTTGATAATGTATGCAGAGTTATAACTGCTGTTTCATTGTAACAGGCCCGGTTACAATAAGCTCCGTAATATTCAAAGTCTTCATTTATTTGAAACGCCGTGCGGTTTTTTGTTCCGTTCTTCAATAAAAAATTAGTTGCAGCGGCGATCCCTTTTTGCTGTTCAAAAAAATTACCTGCGTAAAAAACCATTTCCACCTGCAACACATCCTGTGCTCCTGCATTTATTGAATAAACCGGTATTCCGTTATCAAGTGAATAATGATCACAGGGCTTGAGTTCTAATTTATAATCTATAGCGTCTTTAATTGGCGGAGACAGTTTTCTGTTCATGGATGGTTTTAGTTATTGGATAAATAATACATGGTGTTGCAGTTGTTCTCATTGAAGATGATCCTGCATTCCTGCAATATTTCATCAGCTGTTACAGCCTGGTAATTGGCAAGTTCGGTATTGATCATATTTGCATCTCCCAGTAATTCATACATTGCAATACTTGCTGCACGGCTCATTACACTCATATCTTCAAAAGCCATGGCGCTTTCGGTTTTATTCTTCACTTTTTCAAGTTCGGCTGTACTGATCCCGTCTGCCTGTAACTTTTTCAACTCTTCTTCTATAGCTGCTTCTGCAGTTTTTATATCAACACCTTTCACCAGTTTGCCTTCTATTGTTAAGATTCCGGCATCCGTACTTCCCAAATGATAGCAATCTATATTACTGAACAATTGTTTTTCTTTTACAAGGCTTTGATACAACCTTGAAGATCCGCCTCCGCTTAAAATATCTGTTATCAGGTCGGCTGTATAATATCTTGGATCTGTTCTTGGATAGATATGCCAGCATTTATACAATGCATCCAGCGGAACATTGGCTTTTACCTCCATTTTCCTTGGTGCTGTTTGTGCCGGTTCTTTTGGCAGATCCCTGTTGTATTTTTTACCTGCGGGAATATCCCCAAACCATTTTTCAGACAATACTTTGATATTCTCAACTGTAACATTCCCTGCCACTACAAGAATTGCATTTGCGGGTGTATAATGTTTAAAGAAAAAATCCTTTACATCTTCCAGTGTGGCATCTTCCACATGTTTCAGCTCTTTTCCGATGGTCATCCATTTATATGGATGCGTGGTATAGATCAGTTCCCTGAATTTATGCCAAACATCTCCGTATGGTTTATTGATATAATGTTCTTTAAATTCTTCACAAACCACTTTTCGTTGCACTTCCAGGCTTTTTTTACTGAATGCAAGGCTTAACATGCGGTCGCTTTCAAGCCAGAAAGCGGTTTCAATATTTTCTGCCGGTAATTGGCAATAATAATTGGTAAGGTCATTGGTTGTATAGGCATTGTTTTCTCCACCCGCCATTTGCAGGGGCTCATCATAAACCGGAATATTTTTGCTTCCGCCAAACATCAGGTGTTCAAACAGGTGGGCAAAGCCGGTTTTTTCAGGGTTTTCATCACGTGCGCCTACATCATACAACACATTAACAACTGCCATAGGTGTGCTTTTGTCTTCGTGTACCAATACACGCAGGCCATTGGGCAAAACAAATTTTTCAAAATGAATCATGCTGCAAATGTACGTTGCGCTGTTATAGTGAGGAAAATATTTATAAAATGCTTTTTGTTTTGATTGTTAGTGGCAACAGGTCTTTGCCTCTTTTTACAATGATCCTGATTTTTTCGTTGGGAGCCTGCAGCAGGTTTTTATACTGCTGTATGTTTCCTGAAATATTATTTCCTACACCAAGTATTTCATCATCAATTTGAAAGCCGCTTTTTTCTGCAGGGGAGTTTTTGATCACATCCACAACAATAATTTTTCCATCAATGAAATAAATACCAAGCCCGGTATATGCATAATCAAATTCATCTTCGAAATGGCTGTTTGGCTGAAGTTGTATTTCCCGCTGAGGATAATTCAGTACGATGTTAAATCGCCTCAGAATTTCACTGCCGATCAAGCCACCGGTAAACGGATATGATGTTATATTGTTATTATCCTCGTATAAATAAGTAGGAACCCGGTGAAAGCGATAAGGCCCTATCTTAAGTTCCCTTACGACTGTTAACCGCATCAACAGCATACCTCCCATTCCTTCTGCCTGTGTAATCAATGGCTTTCTTTTTTTTAAAAGTATGCTGCTGTCTTTGGCAAATTGTTCGCTCATTAAGAAACAAAGCCCGGCACCGGTATCAAAATAAAAATTAAATGGCATTTTCCTTTTATCCTTAACCTGGAGATACTGAATAGGCAATGAAGTAAAGATCGGGTGCAATAAAGTTCCGTGTTCCGGGTATTTAATCTTCCCGGGGCTATATACTTCAATTTGGAGGCTGTCGAAATTTATTTTTACGATGTAGCGGCTGAAAAAACTATAACCAATGATCCCATCAATTTTTTCTCCATAAACACTCGACAATACACTGTAAT
>JAYSWW010000214.1:0-4573 GCA_043717805.1 Ferruginibacter sp. | reverse complement strand
ATCCTTGTCTTATTTCAGCAATTTCTTTGTGTATTTATAATCGCCTGTCGTTATTTTTAAAATGTATTCGCCTTTTGATAAATAGCTCCAGTTTAGCTGAAGAAACTCTGCACCGTTGATCAATTTAATGCTTTGCTTATAGATCAACTGTCCCAACATATTGTGTAAAGTGAGATCTGCCGACTCCTGTTTAAAATCATGCAGGTAAACTGTAAATGGGTTTTGTATGGGATTTGGAAAAATCTCTACAGCCGGATTACCGGTATTTGGAAAGATCATTTTAGATGTTGAATTGTTCTTTGTGATCAGCCAGTATTCGGGATCAACCAAAACTGTGTCGGGAATAAAACCAATATTCCGGATAAAGGTTTCGCCGTTGTATTTATTGTCAACGACAACAGTTTTTTCCCGGCTGGCATTTTTAAACTTCAATGCTACCGGCATTTCAAAAAATGAAACTGAGGGATGTGATGTAACCTGATCCATTTTAATTTTAACATAACTACTTCCCAATACCGACCACTGAACGTTGTAGGAAGGATAACCCTGGCCAGTATACCATTGATCAAAAAAAGTTGTAAGGTTTTGACCACTTACCTGTTCGAGGTTTCTTTTCAGATCTGATGTTCGGGCATATCCATAGATAACTACAGGATCTTTTTGATACGCCCTCAGCCCGTTAAAAAAAGCAGAGTCACCTAATTTAAACCTAAGCATTTGTAATAAATAAGATCCTTTATTATATGAAAGCCTGCCGCTGAATATCCGGTTAACACTGGTTGTATCATCTACTTTTACCGAACCGCCTGTTGCAGAAGTAATATTATTAACTACCGATCTCCGGTCATTTAATATGGAAGCCGGGTATTTGCTTTCCATGTAAAACCTTGCCAGAAAAGTTGCAAATCCTTCATTCAGCCAGATGTCTTCCCAGCTGCCACAGGTAATTTTATCGCCAAACCACTGGTGCCCCAGCTCATGCGCAATGAGCGATTCACCGGTGTTTACAATAAAGGTTGCGGTCTGGTGTTCCATACCTCCACCCCAGCCAAATTGTACATGGCCGTATTTTTCTTTTATAAAAGGATAGTCGCCAAAATACCGGTGAAAAAGTTGCAATGCATCCAATACATTTTGAGTACCGGCCTGGAATGCAGCAAGATTTTCAGGGTAACAATATGTTTGCATTGGCAGGCTTACATTACCAAGTTGAACGCTGTTATTAAATACAGCATAATTGGTAACTGCCATACAAATCAGGTATGATGCAATCGGATAACGGTGTTTCCAGTGTGTTACTTTTTTTGTGCCTCCTGCAATCAATGTTTCTGATTGTTGAATCCCGTTGCTGGCTGCTTTATAAGCGGCCGGATTTGTGATGATCACATCAATAGAATCAGCTTTGTCATCCAGCCCGTTCTTACAGGGCCACCAATCCCTTGATCCGTATGGTTCACTCAGTGACCACACTACGGGTATACCTGAATGAGTTGATTGTATGAATGACCCAAAACCTGTATTTGCAGGCACACCTTTATACCAGATACTGACAGAATCCAACGTGCCGGCATTGACAGATAAAGGGAAATTTATTTGCAGCCCGTTGGTTGGCTGTGAAAATGAAAGTTGGTTGCCTCGTTGTTTTACACTGTCGCATACCAATGGGCTCATTAAGTCAAGCGTTATTGATGATGCAGGAACAGTAACAATAAAAAATATGCTGACCTTTCCGTTGATATACCTGGCAGCAGGATCAATCTCCCATTCACAACGGTAATACTTTACATCAAAGTTATCCGATGCCAGCGTTGCTTCCTTTCCTTCCATCAGCCTTTGGTGAGCATCTCTTTCCATTCCGGCTATGGAAGCAGTTTGTTTGTATTCATCCGGTGTTTGTGCAAGTGCAGAAAAACATGTTAACATTAAAAAAATAAAAATACGCATGATGATAATATTAATTGTATTAAAGCTATAACAAAGTTTAACAAAAATAAGTTAAAGGGCAATAAAGCTAAAAAGGATCCGTTAATGCTAATACCCATTGGGTTAAACGTTGTTATACCAATATTATTTTCATTCCAATCTAAATGATGATGGTATAATGGATGCTTTTGTCTGTTATATAGAAGTAGTTTAAACCAATGCGATTGGATTCGGTAATCCAACAGGTAACTAATATTTAATCACGTACTAATAACCTGACCTTGAAAACACCAACTGTAAAAGCATTTGTTGCTTCACTTTTATTATGCATTTCTGCGAATAAAATATCTGCACATAATATGGAAGATACAACCAGGAGAACGATCATGGCGTCGGTTAATAAAAAACCTGAGGCCCTTGTTGTACTGAAAGAAGCCAATGTAGCATTCCCGGCTATTTTAACCGGAAATGAATTCCAATCAGTTGATTATGTTGAGAAATTTTTCAGTGCCAGGAAAAATTACCTGGTTCGTACATACCAGCGAAGTAAAAAATTATTTCCAAAGGTTGTAAAGATTTTTAAGAAATACAATGTTCCGGAAGAATTTAAAGTGTTGCTTGCTTTAGAAAGCGGCTTTAACGGGAATGCTGTATCATCTGCAGGCGCCGTTGGTTACTGGCAGATCATGGATGAAGTTGCCAGGGAATACGGATTGAAGATCGCACCGGGTAAAAATATAAAAATTAAAAAGGCTGATAAGGTATCCGATAAAAAAAAGTATGCCAAAGAAATTTGTACAGATGACAGGAAAAATTTTAATAAATCAACACATGCTGCCGCCAGGTATATAAAAGACAGGAGCAGAAACTTGAACAATGACTGGTTATTGATCGCAGCCAGCTACAATTGTGGTGTGGGGAATGTATGGAATGCCATGGAAAAATCAGGAAAAAGAAATCCTACTTTCTGGGATATTAAGAATTTTCTTCCGCTGGAAACAAGGACCTATGTTATGAATTTTATTGCATTGAATGTCTTGTTCAATAACTATGAAAAATTCTCAAAGAATACACTTTGTTTCAAACCCATTACCTGTAAGGAATCATCTCTGGAAACAGAAGACAACTGTAATTCTTCTCTTTAAGTCTATAACAGGTACAAAATACCAATAAAAATAGCAGTATTTTTGCTGCTATGCCAGGGGTTAATATCAATGATACCATAAATCTTTTCAGTAAGCTCACAACAGCACGCCTGTGGAATGGCATCAAGGTATTGAGCAGTTTTTATATAAGCCGTTTTACTAAAAAACCGGTACAGTGGGGATACCCCGTTTCCATATCATTTGAACCAACAACCAGTTGCAACCTGCGCTGTCCTGAATGCCCGAGCGGGTTAAGGGAATTTACCCGGCCCACCGGTATGCTTAAAAAAGATTTTTTTACAGAGACCATTGATGACATTCACAAGCACCTGCTTTACCTCATCTTTTATTTCCAGGGAGAACCCTACCTGAATACTGATTTTCTTGAGATGGTAAAATATGCTTCCTCCAAAGGGATCTATACAGCCACTTCCACCAATGCACATTATCTAACGGACGACGCTGCACGCAAAACAATTGAGAGCGGTTTGGACAGACTGATCATTTCCATAGATGGCACTACCCAGGAAGTATATGAGCAATACCGCATAGGTGGCAAACTTGATAAAGTACTTCAAGGTGCCAGGAATATTGTAAAGTGGAAAAAAGAACTCAATAGCAAAACACCGTTTGTATTTTTCCAGTTCCTGGTTGTAAAGCCAAATGAACACCAGATCGAAGACGTAAAAAGGCTGGCCAAAGAGATCGGTGTGGATGAAGTACGTTTCAAAACAGCACAGGTATATGATTTTGAAAACGATCCCAACAAACTCATACCTGAAACAGGCAAATACAGCCGTTATAATAGAAACCAGGACGGTACTTATTCTGCTAAAAACAAACTCGCCAACCACTGCTGGAAACTCTGGCATGCCAATGTAATTTCATGGGATGGGCTAGTGGTGCCCTGTTGTTTTGATAAAGATGCCATGCACCAGTTGGGTAATTTAAAAAATGAATCTTTCAAAAAAATATGGCATAACAGCAATTACAAACAATTCAGAAGTGAATTGATGAGCAGCCGTAAAAACATAGATATTTGTTCAAATTGCAGTGAAGGTATTTCAGTATGGAAATAACTAATTTTAAACAAACCTGATGAATATATCATTTAACAACCGGATAAGACAGTTGCTGTTACTTGGAGTGATCATATTACTGGGGTTTATTTTGGTAAATGAATTGTATCTTTTTTTGCCAGGCCTGTTGGGTGGTCTCACTTTGTATATACTAACCCGCAATTTGTATTTCAGGCTTACCATTCAAAAAAAATGGAAAAAAGGATTAACGGCATTGTTGTTTATCCTCGGTTGCCTTGTAATATTCTCCATTCCATTTTATATGGCAGTGAAAATGATATCCCCCAAAGTAAATGACCTCATCAATAACCAGGATAAACTTCTGTCAGGATTCAAAGTATTTTCTGAACAGTTTAAACATTATTCAGGCATTGAATTGTTATCAGATGACAATACGAAAGCATTGACCCAGAAAATTTCCTCCCT
>JAYSWW010000213.1:0-4577 GCA_043717805.1 Ferruginibacter sp. | reverse complement strand
AAGGATTGCTGTTCCGTTTGGTAAAATACCTCACATAATTGCCCAAACCTGCCGGGTCCCTGACCTTTACATACATGGATCGCTTATTCGTATCTGGTATGAATGGCGCCTGCCTGAAGTAAACAGAATCCGGAAAAGTGGCCAGCACCGGGATCTTCACAGAAGCATTGTATTCCTTCCCTTCTGAAATGATCTTCAAAGTATATGATGTATTAAATGCGCCTAAAAATGCTGTGGCAAGGGAAGATGAATCGATGCTGTAAACATAGGCCTGGTAGCCGGGAACCAATGGATAAGCATATTCTTTCAGTTTATGTGTCTGCGTACCGTTTGATATAAAAACATCCGCATTGTGAACAAATGATTCTGCAAGCAATTGAGGATTTATATTGCTGAAATAAGAAAAACTTTTTGTGAGTATCACCGTAGGAGGCTTGTCATTTTCAATTTCTGCATCCACCACCAATAAATTTGCAGATTCTTTTAGATCAAAGTCAATGTTTTTCTCACAGGATAAAAGAAATGTGGCAAAGAATACAAAAACTAATTTATTCATGGTGGCAAATTTACTCAATTTATAAATACGAAAAAAGGGCAACCGAAGGTTGCCCTGATCTATTATATAAAGAAGATAATTTTATTGCAATACGATCTTTTGTGTACTGTTTGTTGAAGCAGTTTTTACCTGCACAAAATAAATACCCTTTGGATAACTGCTAAGATCAACCTTAAATATTGGATTTGCATTACTGCCGAGTTTTAACTGATTTACAACTATTCCCGCAGCGTTGCTGATATTGATAACTTTTGATTCTTTTTTTATTGCTTCAGACAGTTCAATATTGAGGAAACCATTCGTAGGATTGGGAAAATATTTTACAGCACCTGCATTTAAATCACTAAATCTTACCAATCTTGAAGGCGTATAAATAAAGCGTCCATCAATATCCACCTGCTTAAGACGGTAATAATTCATTCCGTTAGCCGGTTGGTTATCTGTGAAAAAATAGCTAACAGGAATCTGTGAATTTCCGGCAGCATTTACCCTTCCGATGTAAGTATAATTGAGTGCATCTGTACTTCTTTCTAAATCGAAATAAGCTGAATTGACTTCCTGTGCAGTTTTCCAGCTAAGCAATGACGAAGTTTGACCCTGCTTTTGCGCATTGAAATAAAGAAAGTTTACAGGAATTGGCCCCATGGGTATGTATGTACTGCTCCATCCATCTCCTATACCACCGGTGAAAATATTATTTCCAGCCTGCAGGAAAGATGTTTTATCCCAGCCGTCGCCATCACCACCAATAAAAATTGCATTACCGGATTGAAGGAAAGAAGTAAAATTCCATCCATCGCCATTGCTACCGGTGAAAATATTATTCCCTGCCTGGATATAGGAAGTATTATTCCATCCATCGCCGGTTCCGCCGGTAAATATATTAACGGCTGATTGGGTAAAAGACGTATTATTCCAGCCATCCCCGTTTCCTCCGGTAAAAATATTATTACCAGCCTGTGCGAATACTGTTTTATCAACCCCATCGCCCGAACCACCCTGGAAGATGGCATTGTTTTGTGCTGATGTTATGAAACCATTTATAACAAGCAGCACTATGATATAGATCCTTTGCATAATGCTTGTTTTAAATGATTAAGGTGCTGTACGAACTAAACGGATACCAAAGTGCGGTTGATTGCTATCTGAACCAAAATTTATTGTAAATATGTTATCTGTGCTTCTGTCGGATGTCTTTCCGGCAGCCAACGTGCCATTATATGAAGATCCACGGGCACCGAATGCCTGGAAAGGCTGCCAGGTAGCAATGTCTGTTCTACCATCAGCTCCAAGATAACCGTCTCCGTGTACGGAAGCATCAATAGCTTTTCCCTGTGCATTGATCATGGAAATACATATTTCATTCAGATTATCGCTCATATTCATTACACCATAATAGGTAGCACCACTAAGGGTTCTGTCAGAACCACTTGTACGGGCAAACATACCCACTCTAACCGGTCTGTTACCAGGTAAACTATTCGTAAAAGTACAATTAGCATTTGCTGGTAAACTTACCGCTTCATTGTTAGCTCCATCATTGAGAATAGAAATAACCGGATTAGCTGTAGTATTTCCCCATGCATATTCATTTGGTACTGCCGGAGTATTATAACCACGACAAGCTTTTTCATATTCAAGTTCTGAGTAAGGGCGTAACCCGCTCCAGTCTGCAAATGCTGCCGTCCTGTTCATACCTAATTCTCCAATAGCTCTTTCTGGCTGAGGAGCAATCAATGCAGGATGTGTGCCTGAAAAAATGGTAGGTGTTTTATTAATATTTGCTCTTGCCAAATCAAGGTTATTTAAAAAATCAACATATTGTTGTTGACTGCATTCGTATTTCATGATCCAGAATGCATTGTACCCCTTGGGAAAGGTTGCAGGAATTGTTCCGGATGCTGCACCACTGCCATTAGGATTTAAAGTTCCTGCGGTTGTACCAAGATTGATAGCTGCATTGGAAGAAACCAGGTATGGAATTAAAACGCCGCCTTCAGTAAAACCAAAACTTTCTGTTCCGCCGCTGCCCAGTTGGTAACTTCCGGTTGGAATGTAAACCATTTCAAGTCCGTAAACCAGTATCTCTACAGTTTCATTATCCAAAATTCCATCAACACCATAATTCCACTGAAGTGAATTTGCAACATAATTTACATTACCGATACCATTGGAATTTCTATAAATAAATGCACCCTTTCCATCTGTAGGAACAGTAATAGCAGCACCTAAAGCCGGAGTATTGCCGGAAATATTAATTGTTGCATGCCTCCAGTCTGTTGTTCCGTTCTTGCGGAATTTTATAAAGATCCATCCCCCATCATAATTGTTTTCGTTGGTACTGGTGCGCCAGCTATTTTCCCAGCTTACACTGAAATTTACGAGTGCAGTATGGTTCGTAATATTTTGCCCCGAAATGGTTGCATTGGTAACCAATATATTATTGGCAAAACCAGTCCCTGATAAAAAAAGAACTGCTAAAATGATGAAGTAACTTCTTTTCATATAATTAATTTAAATTTTTAATTAATGTACGAATATAGTTTATTTAACATTTGCGTGCATACCTCCCAATAAATATATTTTTAAAAATCGTTTATGTTGTATTGTTAGTAACACAAAAAGGTACTCCAGAAAATTACGGGTAACAAAAAAATGTTTAAGTATTTATTTAGAATATGAATTTGAGGTTCAACTGTAAGATATTTCTTGTATTCGGTTGATCGCACTTTTCTTTACTCCGGGTATTGGATAAAAAAAATCGTGTACACGAAACTGAGGGTAATTAATTTAAAAAAAATACCCCAGAAATCCCGGGGCATTTTTAAAATATCATTGAAAAATGTTAACCTAAATATGCTTTCAAAGCACCACTGTAACGTGCCTTTTGTAAACGCTTGATGGCTCTTTCTTTGATCTGGCGGATACGCTCTTTGGTGAGGTCGTATTTTTGGCCGATCTGTTCGATCGTTACACCATTTTCTCCATCCAGTCCGAAATAAGCATTCACGATCTCTGCTTCACGCGGGCTTAAAGATTTCAATACCCTGCGGATCTCATTCTTCAAAGAATCATGCATTACATCCTCATCAGTTTCAGCACCACCTTTCAACAGGTCGCCCATTGCAACATCTTCTGCTTCATGAACCGGTGCATCCAATGATGTATGACGGGTGTTACTCTGGAAAATATTATTAATCTCAGTTTCGCTCATTTCAAGTAATTCGGCCAGTTCTTCCGTAGAAGGTTCCCTTTCATGCTCCTGCTCAAAAGCCATATAAGCTTTGTTGGCCTTATTGTAAGTACCGATCTTGTTTTGTGGCAAACGAACCAGCCTGCCCTGTTCGGCCAATGCCTGTAAAATAGACTGACGGATCCACCAAACTGCATAAGAGATGAATTTGAATCCTTTGGTTTCATCAAAACGTTGTGCTGCTTTTATAAGACCTAAGTTACCTTCATTGATCAGATCACTTAAGGAAAGGCCCTGGTGCTGGTATTGTTTTGCTACAGAAACAACGAAACGCAAGTTTGCCTGTACCAGTTTATCCAATGCCCGCTGATCTCCCATTTTGATCTTCTGGGCCAAAATGGTTTCTTCCTCGGGAGTGATCATTGATATCTTTGATATTTCCTGCAGATACTTTTCCACCGCCTGGGAATCACGGTTGGTAATTTGGGTTGCGATTTTTAATTGCCTCATTTGCTTGGTTTATATTCTCGATAAAAAACTCTACTTATTATAAGACAATTAACCCCCGCAAAAGTTGTTTTTGCGGGCATATTGCACCTAAATACTAATAAATAGTTTGCAAAGTTACATTTTGCATCTTGCATTTCATACTCAAAACGCAAAAAGGTTTAAAAAAGCGCCTTTAGAATGTTAATAACTATTCAAAAAAATCATTCCCTACCATTTCTAATTTGATGATAATAGGATATTGCTACATTTGCGAAATGATAACAGACTTAAGATCAGATACTTTTACAAAACCAGGTAAGGAAATGTTACAGGCGATGT
>JAYSWW010000212.1:0-11789 GCA_043717805.1 Ferruginibacter sp. | reverse complement strand
GATAAAAAATGGAATGATAAGCGGGTAATTGCCGTTGATTAACAAATGGCTGTTATTAATTTTCGCTGTTCCTTTTTTCGTGTTTGATCTCATGCTTTGTTTTGAAAAAAAGATGAGCAAAGATTAAAATGCACAAGAGTGCGACGCCAATGAAGCCTAACAGGTATACTGCCGCCAGGCTCATAATAATTATAATAGGATCGGTAAAATATTGTTTCATAGAGGATACAATGGTTTGTACAATAATTATGCTAAACTCATAAAATAACCTATGATAGAAATAAAAAAATAATTGTTGCGTGATTTTACCTGGGAAAAATACTATCATATTTAACATTGTCCCATTGGTTGATCTTTATCTTTTTGTTATTTTATTTAATTACCGGTTCTTGCAGCATCCTGCTTTTACTGTAAAAAATGAAATTGTACACAATTGAAATTTCAGGACGATATTTGTCATTCATTAATAACAGAGCAGGGTATGCGTATAGCAATAAATGGGATGGGTCGTATTGGACGTTTATTATTCAGGCGACTGATCAGTCATCCTGAGATTGAAATAGCAGCGATCAATGATATCATGGATAAAGATAACCTTGCTTACCTCATTAAGTATGATTCTGTGTATGGGACTTTTGACGGAATGATCAATATTGATGATCAATCTTTGATCGTTGATAATAAAAAAATTGTTGTTTTACAAAAGGAAGATCCTGCTGATTTGCCCTGGAAAACTTTGAATATAGACGTAGTACTGGAATGTACCGGGAAATTCAGTACGGCTTCTCTTGCAGGGATTCATTTGAAATCAGGAGCAGGCAAGGTTTTGCTGTCTACAACGGGCTCTGCTGATATTCCACTGATGATTTATGGATTTAATCAAAACAAGTTAACACCTGACATTAAGATAATTTCCCCGGGTGGTTGTATGACCAATTGTTGTGCGCATATTCTAAATATTTTCAATGTCATTGGTTTGGAGTCGGCGCAGGTAAATATTCTTCATTCCTATACAACCAGGCAGGAACTGGTAGATGCGCCCAATAAAAATTTCAGGAGAGGAAGGGCAGCGGCAGAATCCATTATACCTGTTGAAATTGACCTGCACCATTCACTGGAACGGTTGATTCCCGGGCTGCATAATAAAATTGCTGCAGTTTCAACCAGGGTGCCGGTTGCTAACGGTGCCATGGCTGATTTTACCATTCAATTGAAAGATCAAAAAAGTGCAGGTGAAATAAATGAATTGTTTAAAACAGCAGCCAAAAATGAATACAGGCATATTCTCAATTATACAGAAGAGGCCATTGTTTCAACAGATATCAAAGGGAATACACATTCGGGTATCATTGATGCAAGCCTCACCTCAACAGCAGGCAAACAGGTGAAACTGATCGTTTGGTTTGACAACGAATACGGGTTTACAAGCCGCATGATAGACTGGTTGTTATACTGGAAGAAATTGTCTTGATGTTTATCGCACTGAATAAGCATCCATTCATCAATTATTTTTTTCTGCTTCCTTTTATTTGCATAACTTAATCTCTTTCTTTTGTTTCAATTAAATAAAAATTTTAAAAAATGAAATACTTATTTTCAATCAGTTTGATGAGTTTGTTATTGTTTGTTGTTACAGGATCGTACGCACAGGGAGATAAATCAAAACGCCCGAGCCCGCCAGCATTTGTTACTCAGAAAGTAGGAAGCGCAACCATCAGTATTGATTACAGCCAGCCTTCTGTAAAGGGAAGGACCATTGGCGTTGACCTGGAACCCAAAGCAGGAGAAGTTTGGCGTACAGGCGCAAATGAGGCAACCGTTTTTGAAGTAGACAACGATGTAACTGTTGCGGGCAAACCATTGCCAAAGGGAAAATATGCATTGTTTACACTTGTAAACGGCGACAAATGGACTATGATCTTCAATAAAACCTGGAAACAATGGGGAGCATTTGATTACAAACAAGCAGATGATGCTTTACGGATCAATGTTAAAGCACAGAAGGCTGATCCGTTTGCAGAAAAAATGACTTTCAGCATCGACCAGAAAGGAAAAGTAACATTGTCCTGGGGTGACAAGAGTGTTGAATTCATGGTTCATTAAGGAAAAGAAGCAGTGTATATTTTTTACAGTAAGTTGTACCGGGTATTTTGTAAACAGTATTTTTTTATGTTTTAGTGATATCCTCACTGCTTCAATCTCAATGTTGAATTTTTTATGATGAATGTATATTTCATTAGCGGACTGGCAGCAGACAGCAGGGTGTTTAAGAACATAATATTACCGGAAGGTTTTAAGAAAATTCATCTTGAATGGATCAAGCCATTAAAAAATGAAAGCCTGGGAACTTATGCATTGCGGCTTGCAGAGAAAATTGACAGCTCAAAAAAATTTGCATTGGTTGGTTTATCAATGGGCGGGATGATCGCAGTTGAAATTGCAAAAAAATACAAACCGGTAATTACGATCCTTTTATCCAGTGTTCCTTCCCACAAGCATTTACCCGGGAGGTTTCGTTTGGCATACTATACCAGGTTACACAAAATTGTTCCCGCATCTTTTTTAAAATCAGCATCCATTTTGAAACGATTTTTTTCCAATGAAGATGCACAGGATAAACTGTTGATGAAACAAGTGATCAAAGACAGCGATGCAACATTTATACGATGGGGCATGGGAGCAATCTTACAATGGAGGAATGATTTTATCCCGGATCCTCTGTTGCACATACACGGAACCGATGACCTGATATTACCCATACGAAATACAAAACCCTCCCACATTGTCCCTAATGCCGGTCATTTGATGGTAATGAGCAAGGCAACGGAACTGAATAAAATTCTTGAGAAATACCTGTTGAATTATCAGGAATAACAGGCTTATTGAATGATCAGGTTACCGTTGATGTTGAATTTTTTATTGGATTGTACTGTTAATTTTGCACCGGCTGATACTGTTTGAGGAATATTCAAAATACATTCCCCGTTTGATTCCGGATTAATAATGATCTCAGCGCCAGCTGGCAGGGTAGGTGGTGGGATGGCGTTGTTGCTCCAGTTGCCTGACGTATTCCAATCGCCTGTGCCTGTAAATGTATACCCAACGGGGCCATCAGAAACAATTTTATAAACAGCATTGGATGAAAGGGAAACAGCAAACAATTCCCCGTCTTCGGTTTCACCAAAATCTGACATATTCGTTGGCGTGAGTAACTGGGTTGTTGTGGTAGCCGAATGCGTTAGCGTATCATATTTAACCTTATAAAATACACCGGTATAGAAATCCGCGCCGATGTAATATCCTCTTAAGTTAATATAGGTATTGCCCCTGTAAACTGATCCGCCGGTAATGGCACCGGAAGGGTTTGGCGTACCATAAGCGTAAACGGGAAAAATATAATCCGACAGTGGGCCAGTACATCCTACTGAAAGATCTTGTGGAAAATCACCTTCATAACATCTCCATCCGTAATTCACTCCTCTTGAGGAATCTGCAGGCCGGTAATTGATCTCTTCATAAGAGTCCTGTCCCACATCCCCGATCCACATATCATACGTTGACCTATCAAAACTCCACCTGAAAGGATTTCTCAATCCATATGCATAAACTTCATTGCCAAAAGGATTGCCTGCAGGTAAGCTGTAATAAGGCGCAAGATTGGAAGTATTTACTGCAAAGCGAAGGATTTTTCCCAGGAGGACACCGGTATTTTGTGCATTGTTGGATGGATCTCCGGCACCACCGCCATCACCTGTTGACAGGTATAAATATCCATCCCTGCCAAAATGAAGTTCACCACCATTGTGATTTGCAGCCCCTGGATGCGGAATCGTTTTTAAAACAACGCCTGACTGGTCATCTGCAATATTCTGATCTGAACTTACATGATACCTTGCCAGCTCAAGATTACCGTTGCCGTTTGTATAATAAATATAAAAGAAACCATTGTTTGCATAATCAGGATGAAATGCCATACTGAGCAGGCCTTGTTCTCCGGATGTTGTGAGATTTGAAGAGATCGTAAGAAAGGTACTTAATAATCCGTATGACTTATTGTACAGTTTAATTGTTCCTCCTTTTTGAACAATAAAGATTCGGTTGCTTCCATCACCTGCATGAACAAGTTGCATCGGTGAACTCAACCCCGTTGTTATCACCGGCATCAATGATATTACAGGTTGGGCAACTGCATAATTAATAAAAAAGATTAAACTTAATAACGTAACTGTAAAAAAAAATTTCATTGATATTTATTTAGGATTCATTCCAGCATGTCATTTTCGGAAGGCAATTTATAGGGAGCAATTTGAATGCCAGAATGGATCCTTGGCCTGCCGGTAACATAATTAATTGAAATGATAACTATAAATATTAATTACAGGTTTAATTCCGGGGTTTTTAATTACTAAAAAAGTTTAAATAATATATCCTGACCGATCATTCTATCAATCATTATGGCTTGAATAAAAAAATAATTTAATATTCAGCGTTAAGAAGGGTTGTGTTGCTTTATCAGAATTTTATAAAATACTTTATGCCATTGATGGTTTGCAGTTGAACACCGGATTTGACTGCTCCCTGGAATTCTTTTTTCTCAGTAGACAGATAGTAAGTAAACTGTGCCCGGTCAATACTTTTTATTCTTCCCCTGGTGGCAACGTCATCATAAGAAGTATAATAGTTTAACATCGTTGATCCAACAGATTTTAATTTCCCCCTGAAAGCTTCATTGTCGTATGAAGTGTACCAGTTAAAGGCAACAGGCCCGGCATTCTTTATTTTTCCACTCAGCAATTCATTTTCAAATTTTGAATAATACCCAAAACCTGCTGATCCGATGCTTTTTACTTTGCCACGCAGAGATTCTATATCATAAGATGCATAATAAGTGATCATTGTTTTACCGATGTATTTTACTTTTCCACGGAAAGATTCATTGTCTAAATTGCTGTAATATTCTGTTCTTCCAACATAAGGATCAATTTTTGACATCGATGGAATTCTGTCTGAATATATTTCAAATCCCCATTGTTTGATATTCCCTTCATTGTCCATGGTAAGGGTTATTCCTTCGTCGAGTAGCAATGACATCATTTCAAAAGTTCCGTCCCTGTTTATTGATATCTTGGAAACTTTTTGACCGTATGAAGTTGCAAAAAAGACAATGGCTGCGATCGCAAAAAATATTTTTTTCATGATAAGTGTTTTATAAATCCTGTAGCATTTATTTTAAGTTGAATTTCATAACATAAAGGCCGGATACTGTTTTCTACTGATAGATACAAAATCGAGCTTTGAAGTTATGATTAATTCTTGAAATAAGAAAATATTGGATTCTGCAGATTTAAAACTTAAAACCCGGGAAAAAGCAACCGTCAAGGCAATGATACGCAATACTTACAGGGTTAAATACCATTGGTTTTGGAAAGTTTCAAACCAGCGTATTATCAAAATCAGCAAAATTAAGAACTTAATAAGTCACAGGTTAAAACGGAGACTATATGCATAATTCATACCTTTGCACCCTAAAATAATTCTTGCTATGAAGGAAGTATATATTATCTCGGCTGTACGCACGCCCATTGGTAGTTTTGGCGGATCTTTGAAAGGGTTTTCCGCTACACAACTGGGAGGATTTGCCATCAAAGGCGCATTGGAAAAAGCAGGTGTAAAACCTGAACTGGTGAATGATGTGTTGATGGGTTCCGTTATCCAGGCAAACCTGGGTCAGGCACCTGCCAGGCAGGCATCCAAATTTGCCGGCTTGCCCAATGAAGTGAATTGTACCACCATCAATAAGGTTTGTGCCAGCGGTATGAAAGCCATTGCACAGGCTGCTCAAAGTATCATGCTAGGCGATGCAGACATTGTTGTTGCCGGCGGTATGGAAAGCATGAGCAATGTCCCTTTTTATGTTGACAGCATGCGTTGGGGTAACAAGTATGGTAACACGCAACTGATAGATGGCCTGGCGAAAGACGGCCTTACAGATGTATATGACGGCAAGGCTATGGGCAATGCTGCCGAACTTTGTGCCAGAACCTGCGGTATCAGCAGGGAAGAGCAGGATGCTTTCGCTATTGAAAGTTACAAGCGCAGCCAGGCGGCTGTGAATGAAGGAAAATTTACCAATGAGGTCATACCTGTTTCCATTCCGCAACGCAGCGGCGACCCGGTTGTTTTTGCAAAAGATGAAGAACCGTTCAATGTAAAATTTGATAAGATCGCTTCTTTGAAAGGCGCTTTTCAAAAAGACGGAACCGTAACTGCCGCCAACGCATCCACGATGAATGACGGTGCGGCCGCATTGGTTCTGATGAGCAAAGAAAAAGCAACTGAACTCGGGTTAAAACCCATCGCAAAAATTGTTTCTTATGCTGATGCTGAACAGGCTCCTGAATGGTTTACAACCACGCCATCATTGGCCGTTCCCAAAGCGGTTGAAAAAGCAGGATTGAAAATGGAAGACATTGCTTACTGGGAACTGAATGAAGCTTTTTCTGTTGTTGGAATTGAGAATACCAAACGAATGAAACTTGATCCTGCAAAAGTGAATGTAAACGGGGGAGCGGTTTCTATCGGGCATCCGTTGGGCTGCAGCGGAGCCAGGATCATTGTTACACTAATCAATGTTCTTAAACAAAACAATGCAAAATATGGTGCAGCAGGAATTTGCAATGGTGGAGGCGGGGCAAGTGCAATGGTGATAGAAAATCTTTGAGAATACGGTTGCTGGATACCAGATACCGGATACCGGATAAATGATAAAGGGCAAATACTGTTTAAGTATTTGCCCTTTATCATTGTACTTCAATAATAAAAAATTCAAATAATAATAAAACATCGATCCGGAACCTGGCATCCGGTATCTGGTATCCGGTATCTTTTTTCAGTCTCTTTATTTCGAACTCAGATCCGGGCGTAAAAACAGCAATTCAGACCAAACATTGTCAACATAGTTTCTCATGATATTATCTACTTCCTCCATTGAATCAGCCCCATATATTTCTTCATAACGGTCTTTGAATGGCTTACGGAAACCCATTTCTCTTTCTTTCAATCCCTGCTTATACCTGGTTACAACTGTGAATTGATTTGGGCCCGAAGAACTTGATTGGTAAACCGCGATGGATTGTCCGCCTGCTTCCCATACTTTTTTGAATTTTGTAATCACGCTTTTTACTTTATCATTCCAGCCAATTTTAGGATAGTAATGGGTGATGTTTATCTTATCTGTATAATCACTGATCAATACAGTACTCAGATCATCCTGGTAAACAGAATAACCGGAAGAGCCTCTGTCGGTAAGATAAATGGCAACATTTTTATTCCAATCGTTGTTGTGTTCAGTACCCAGGTTTCCCCTGCTATCAATTGCTTCCCAACTGGTAGGGCCTTCTGAAATGTGGTAGCCGCCTGCATCGGGCCCGGACTGGATTTCAAATACCCTCCATTTCCAATCACCGGTATGATATTTTTGTGCATGGGCCGCAAGTGCCTTTTCAAATTCCAGCGCTTTGTCAACTTTGGCAAAAACCCGGTTTGTATTAACCACATTTTTTTTCTGGCTAAATACAACGAATGGGATCATCATGAAAATGAGAAACATTTTTTTCATAAAAAATTAATTTAAAAATGAATACCTTTCGGCAAAGGGGTTAAAAAAAATGTAAGAGTGGAGTTTATAAATAGGAATGGAATATCTGGTAAAATACAATGCATAAATTTAATATACAAGTGGAATTTTAGAAAGGGATGAAATATGGCAAATGCGGGTACCGGGTACCTGTAACCTGGTTTGTTCATTCGTTGCGCTTCAAAATTTATATATATTAAAATGCCGGGTAACGAATGTATCCGGCATTTTAATATCATCCAAACGAACCTATCAGAATAAACAATTAAATAAACAGCTAAAATTCCGCTTCAGGTATGCATGATCCGTGTTCTTTATTTATTTCACACCCAATTGCAGCAGAAATTTTTCTGAATTTGCTTTTGTACCTGCATTTGGATTTAAGCTCAAAGATTTTTTGAAACTGGCTATGGCATTTTTCTTATCTCCCTTGGTAAAATATGCTTCGCCCTGGCTGTCCCAGGCATTGGCACTTTTTGGAAACCGGGTTGTATTTATTAAAAAAACCTCAATGGCTTTATCGATGTTTCCGGCACCCATCAATTGGTAACCATATGCATTGATCTCTGCTTCCGTTGCACCGGGAAGGGCATCTTTCATGATCTTTTCAGCTTCACTGTTTTTTCCCATTGCAATAAGTATATTTGACTTCGTACTTTGAGTGGTAAAACTGTTATTCTGTAAGATAGCCTGGTCTATCCATTTCAAACCTTGTTCCAGGTTTACTTTGTTCTGTGCGGAATAAGTAGCTGCAGAAGAAAATCCCTGCCAGTTAAAACCAATGGGGCCTTTCAATTCTTCAACAGCATTTGCCATTACTATATCATCAACTGCAAATTCGATCTTCACAGGGAATTGTTTTTTCTCCCAGTTCAGCACCAGTTCAGTACCGTTTTTAGCCAGGTTGATAAAATCATACGTTAGTAGTTCTGTAACAGGTATGCTGCGAATTTGAATGGTTGATCTCAAAATGTCATTTTTGGGATCGTAAAAAAAACTTCCCCATGATCTGCAATCTTTGGAAAGGATCACTTCACCGGAATTGTCATTGTTAATGGTAAAAAACAACCCGTATTCACCGGCAGGGACCGGTTTATTTTCAACCATTGCTGCGTGTGTAAACCTGATCACTGTATTTTCATTGGCACCTGCACGCCATGGAGCAGCATTGCCGTTTCCAAAACCTTGTTTATTCCAACCATAAGGTACAAGTGCACCCCATATTTCCCTGTTCTTAACAGATGGTCTTGAATAATTTATTGCAACTGTTGATATACCGATCGTTTGTGAAACAGAAGCAGCAGGACTCGGAGTACGTGGTATGGTAATTCCCTGCGAACTCACAACTGGTGCATAAGAAAGAAAAAATATAAATGATATTAATTTAAAGGAAATTAATCTGGACATGATGGTTCGTTTAATTATGAAGAGTTTGGTTTGTCTATAAAAATTACAACATTATTTACCGATGTTTATCATTTACTCTTCCGGCGGCAGTAATGAATGATAAAAGGTTTGGGTTTATTGTTACATCAATAAAAGGATAACGGATCGGAAAAGGAAATTGAAAATAAATTTTAGATATTTGCAGTACCTTCCATACATGATAAAAAAATATTTTATCCTTTTGATTCTGACTGTTCTGGTGGTTGGGTTTTCGATAAAAACCACCCGTTCATCTGAATCATCTGAGGCATCAGCAGTAAAAAGTTTATATAAAAATAACATTGAAATTTTCCGGAATGAAGCTGCTGCTTTATTTGAAATGATTGAAACAGGAGAAGAGAAAAAGATCCAACAGCAATTTTTGAAAACACGCAATGCCTATAAGGGACTGGAACTTTTTACAGAATACTGGTTTGGGTTTTATGCAGTTAAGCTGAACGGCCCGCCAATTCCGTTCTATGAAGAAGCAGAAGCTGATGTTCCCATACAACAACCAACCGGCCTGCAGTTGATCGAATCATGGATATTTCCTCATATTAATAAATCTGTAAAAAAACAACTGGAAGAGCAGGCATCTGAAGTGCTTCGATATTCAACGGAATTGCCCCGGGTGAATGAAACCTTTGATTTTGATGACAACAATATTTTTGATGCCATCATGGAACAGTTGTTCCGAATAACAACTTTGGGGATCAGCGGCTTTGATTCCCAGGTTGCATTTAACAGCTTACCAGAATGCAAATCTTCTTTAAATAATTTGCAACAGGTATTGAAAATTTACAGGTCATCCTTTGATAAAGCTCAGCCTTCGTTATACAATTATATAGATTCAATTTTATCAGCGGCTCAAATATATCTTGACAAAAACAATGATTTCAATGCATTCAACCGAATGGAATTCATTCAGCAATTCCTGGATCCCGTTGCAAAAGCGATCGGGCAGTTCAAGCAATTGAATGGGTTTACCGACAATCCGGCCGGGCAATATTACAGTGCCATTAAAAAATCCAATTCTTTGTTTAAGCCGGGAATATTTGATCCTCATCGTTTCCTGGATGACAATACTTCTTCAGCAGAAAAAATCATCCTGGGAAGAAAATTGTTTTATGAAAAACAGCTTTCAAAAAATAAAAAGCGAAGTTGTGCATCATGCCATGTCCCCGGTAAAGCATTCACCGATGGCTTGAAAACCAGTGTGGCACTGGACGGCCATTCGCCTTTGCCACGCAATGCGCCAACGATATGGAATGTAGCTTTGCAAAGAAGCCTTTTTGTGGATAGCCGTAGCCGTAACCTCGAAGACCAGGTAATGCAGGTCTTGAACAATGCAAAAGAAATGCATGGCTCGGCGAAAGAAACTGCTGGTAAGATCATACAACAGGATGCCTATAAAACATTGTATGATAAAGCATATCCCGGGCATTCAAATGAAAAAGCCGCAGAAAATATTTGCAATGCCATTGCATCCTATGAACGCACATTGATTGCCCTCAATGCCCGCTTTGATCAACACATGAATGGCAATAAAAACCTTTCGGAAGATGAGATAAATGGATTTAACCTTTTCATGGGCAAAGCAAAATGCGGCACCTGTCATTTCATGCCCTTATTCAGCGGGGCAAAGCCACCACGTTTTTATTATATAGAAAGCGAAGTATTGGGTATACCAGTGGCAGCAAAGGTAAAACCAGCGAAGCTTGATAAAGATTCAGGCAGGTACAGGATCACCAGGTCACCTGTTCATTTGTTTGCATTCAAAACAGCAACGCTCCGAAACACTGCACTCACAGCTCCTTACATGCACAATGGTGTTTTCAAAACGCTGGAAGAAGTGGTTGACTTTTATAACAACGGAGGTGGAAAAGGCCTGCACATTGCTCCACCCAATCAGTCACTTTCATTTGATAAACTCAATCTTACTAAAAAAGAAAAAAGAGATCTGGTGTTATTCATGAAAGCACTAACAGATACTTCTTCAGCTTATTAACCGCTATTTTTGTTTGTATGACTGCGATGGAATAAATTTGCCCTCCGGAAGGAAGATACAAGATACTGGATGTCGGATATCAGATACCAGATTCCAGATTCCGGATACTGCCCGTACGACTGAACGTCGTTCGGACGGGGATTCTGAAAACACAAATCATAAATTAAAAGAAATTCATGCGACAAATAGCCTTTAGAGAAGCCTTAAGAGAAGCGATGCAGGAAGAAATGAGACTTGATGACCGGGTGTTTCTAATGGGAGAAGAAGTAGCCGAATACAATGGTGCCTATAAAGTAAGCCAGGGAATGCTGGATGAATTCGGGGATAAAAGGGTGATCGATACCCCCATTGCCGAATTGGGTTTTACAGCCATTGCAGTGGGTGCAGCTCAAAACGGCCTGAGGCCGATCGTAGAATTCATGACCTGGAATTTTGCCGTACTTGCTTTAGATCAAATATTAAATACAGCTTCTAAAATGCTGGCAATGAGTGGCGGACAAGTTGGTTGTCCCATTGTTTTTAGAGGGGCAACAGGAAGTGCCGGACAACTTGGAGCACAGCATTCAACTTCTTTTGAAAGTATGTATGCCAATATTCCGGGGATCAAAGTGATTTCTGTAAGCAATCCTTATGATGCAAAAGGTTTATTAAAATCGGCCATCCGAGACAATGATCCTGTTGTTTTTATGGAAAGTGAAGTGATGTATGGAGACAAAGGGG
>JAYSWW010000211.1:0-4601 GCA_043717805.1 Ferruginibacter sp. | reverse complement strand
ACGTGTAGAGGACCTTTTCACAACGGTAAGGAGCAGGAAAACGGCCGTTGAACTTGGATTTGAAAAAATGTTCTTAAAAAACAATATCCTCAAATGTTTCTTTGTAAGCAACCCCGATTCTCCTTATTTTCAAAGCAATACTTTCACCGGTATTCTGAAATTTTTACAAACGGGAACCAATAAAGGAAAACTTAAACAGGTTGGAAAAAATGGTATCCTGATCGTTGAGGATGTTAAAACAATGAGTGAGTTGTTTTTATTTCTGAAAAAGATGCATAAAAGTATTTTTAATAAATAGTTCTACTAAAAAATTATATACCGCAAAATTTACACGCTGAATACTCCAGACATTATTGTCTGCATCTATAAAAAAACCTGCTACTCTTTTTTATTAAATAATAACCTTACTGATAAAAATTCATTCATAATGTAAGCGATCCAAAATATGAACAAGGGGATAATAATCACGAACTGCCTTGAATATCCACCCACAACTGAACTTCCCCCAAAAAAAATAAATGCAAAAACGAGCAGGAATCGAACGCTGTAATGTAATTTTCTCCAGTTAATGATAGTAGGAATTAAACAGAAAAGCATTAAAGTATATAATATTGAGAAGTACCAGATCTTTAACAGTGGGCGCTGGTAAGTATAAGAGCCCGGAAAACCAAATATTAAATTACTGATATTGGAAACGATATTCTTAATGAATTTAACAGGATGATTCTTAATATTAGTAACTGCAATTTTTTTGTATGCTTCATCTCTTTCAACAGCTTTGAATTTCAATACCTCGTCTATATCCTTCTGATGGTTCAATTGCAAATTTACAGCTGCACCGGGCCTTTCAGGATCATTGAGGTCGGCGCCCAGTTTTTCATTGTTCCAATCTCCAAATTCAGTTTCATAAGGTGTGCTCATCCAATATAAACTCATACCACCGGAATTTCCCCAATACAACAACTTACCGGTTAAACTGTAGGTGTAAGTGAGATATGGAGTTACCGTGGCGAAAGCAATCAGCATAATCAAAGCGCCCTTTCGGTAATTTGGATTGTTTCGGTTTATTATCCACAATAAAATACTTCCCAATAATAATAAAAGAATAACATAACCAAAGATAACTTTGGTCAATGCGATGTATCCTATAATAAAACCGGAAATATACAGGTATCCTTTCCATTTGTTATTGAAAGCTTTCGTTAACGTAAAAATCAATAAGGAGATTAGAAAAATAGTGAAAGGTTCTGTAAGTATGAAAGAAATATGAACATACGAACTGTAACAGAAAGCCCAGAACAAACTAAACAGCAATGCTTTCCTGAAAGAAACAAATTGCAACAATGATTTGAACAGAAAAACAATTGATAAGTATTGAAAAAGTGCATTCATCAACGTGATGCAAATAACGGGTAAACTCAATGCTAAAAAAGGCACTAAAATCATTGGATATCCCGGCCCCCACCACAAATTGATGTCCGGGGCGGGTGGTGAATAGAATCCATTTAAAAGATTTTCCGCAAACTTAATATACCCGCCTTCATCACCATCCATTGAATCACTATGCATTTTCAATACATACAAAACAAAAAGTAATAAAAACGGTGAAAATAGTATGTAGGGGTTTTTTGATATTTTAATATTCCTCATAATACTTTAATTAAATGATCCATTTTTGCCATAAACAAAACGGCTTAAATTTATCAGTAGAATTTATCATTTGTGAATATTAAATCAAGCCATTACTTCTCTTCATGGTATTCCTCTTCTGTATTAATATTCCAAATATTGTCTTTTGATTTCTCCCCGGCAATGATATTATTTACAGCAGTGATAGCCGTAAGCATGGAGTGATCCTGGTTGTTATATTTATGCATGCCATTTCTGCCTACTAAAAAAAGGTTTTCGATCTTATCGGTAAATTCCCTGATCTTATCGAATTGAGAATAGGTGCCAAAATAGGCCGGGTAAGTTTTAGGAACTCTTACAATGGTGTAATCAATAACTTCCGACCTTTCAATGATATCGATGCTATGTAATTCATCAATGGCAAACTGAATAAAATCCGGGTCTTTCTTTTCCCATAATTCATCCCCTTCATTACAGAAATATTCAAGGCCAATCCAAACCTTTTCAATATCAGCAACCATATAAGGAGACCAATTATTAAATATTTGTAATCTTCCCACTTTCACATCTCTTTCCTGAATATAGATCCAGTTATCCGGAACCAATCCGTTTAAGGTATTGATCTTCGTTTCATTTTTGATTTTTAACTTGTTCAACAATAAACCAACAGTAATAAAATCGCGGTATTGTAACCCGTCACTTACTTTTTTAACTGTCTCGGGCACCTTGTTTCCCATTGCATTGATTAGGTCACGAATAGGCATAGTTGAAAAGAAATAATCTCCTGTTATTTTTGATTTTTCCCCGGTTTTATTGTTCAGATAAGTTAATTCATTGACTCCTTTTTCTGATATATCCAGACCGATTACCTCAGCATTTTTAATGATCACTGCTCCTTTTTCTTCAACCATTTTGGCCACAGTTTCCCACATTTGACCCGGGCCCAATTTTGGATACATGAACTGCTCAATTAAGCTGGTATCTGTATTTTTCTGTTCAATAGACTTTTCTTTTTTGAAAACAGATTTTAAGGCATGTAACAATGCCCTTGAAACAGAGAGTTCCTTGATTCTTTGGGCACCCCAATCTGCAGCAATTTCTGTACAGGGAACCCCCCATACTTTTTCGGTATAATCTTTAAAAAATGTTATATAAAGTTCCTTGCCAAACCGGCTTATAAAAAATTCTTCCAGTGATTTGATATTCTTAACCGGGAATATCTGGATCCAGGCATAAGTCCAGCCAATTTTAATTATCCTGACAATACCCAGATTGGAGATCGTCTTCCCATTAAGTGAAATCGGATAATCGAAAAATTTCCTTAAAAAGAAGATACGGGAAAGCCTGTTTCTTATCAACATCACCTTATCTGTGTTTTCAGGATTTGGTCCGCCTGGAGAAAGTTTTACTTTTGTGCTTTTCTTCTGGTAATAAATATCTTTAAGGATCTCATCTTTTGATTCTGAACCCTGGATAGGCAAAATTTCCTGCCACCATTTCATAACCACGTCAGATTTAGAGAAAAACCTATGTCCACCAATATCCATTCTGTTTCCATTGTGCACAACTGTCTTTGAAATTCCCCCGATATCGTTGGACGATTCAAGGATAATTGGCTTGATATCTGTTCTGGTAACAAGTTCGTAAGCAGCAGTTAACCCTGCCGGTCCTGCCCCGATAATTATAGCGGTTTTACTCATATTTGAGATTTTTGTTTGTTAAATAGAAATATCTTTCTTGCAAAGAAATTCCAAAAATATACAATGAAAGTTGTTATTAATTTTGATATAAGATAATAAATCAGGAAAATATCTGTAAGTATATATAAGAAAAGTTCATTCAATCCCAAACCAACAAGTCCGATCAGTGTAAATAATATAAATTCAAGCCATACATTTTCCATTACCCTGCTGTTGAAAACCCATTTTACACTTAAAAAATAATTTACGATCAGGCCAAATAAGAATGCAATGCCTGCGGATACCAAATAATGAATGTTGAAATATTCAGTGAGTATGAATAAAGTTCCGAAATCAACCAAAAATGCAAAACCTCCAACAAAAGTATACCTGAATAATTGCATCAGGGTACTGTTCGTTTCCCCTTTAAATGCAGGCTGTATCTTTTCCCGGTAAAATTTATTATCCCACATGATTCATTCTCTTTTTAAAAAATTGTTGGTGAATTTAGTCATTACATCTAGTTGGAAACTTTCTGTAACCAATGATCGGGTAATTTTTACTTATAAAAAAAATGAATATTTTATTATTCTCATTCTTAGATGCAATGTTATAGTTGTTGGTATTTATTATTATTTATTGGATACCAAGGCCGGAATGAAATGAGATTTTGAATTCCTGTAACAAACGGATACTTAATCTTTAAGCAACCAGGGTATTCTACGGTTAAAAATCATTTAATACAATGCCTGAAAAGTACAATTCAGCTTAATTTAAGTCTTCGTTTTAAAGAATTGTTGCTATAACGAAAAATTCCATTTTGTTATTGTATCTGACACTGTAATATATATACAACCTAAATATAATATAGTCAAAATCAATAGCAATATTAATATTACAAAAAATAAAAAGGCTACCCTGTATGATGGATAGCCTTTTTAAGATCTTAAAAATATGACATTACCAGGCCTTCTTAGCTACTCCGTCTTTAACCGCTTCCAGCGCCCTTGCCTCTGCCAGCATAGTTGTCATTTTATTTCCTTTCCCATCATCCCCCTGGGCCATATACCCGCCACGGGATGTTTTGGTTATTACTGCATTTTGCATGGGAACATTTTTTTCCTTTGTTTTCATGCAATAAGCTGTTAACATTTTTGACATTTTAATAGAATTTATAGTTAGTAAATAATGGGTTGAAACTGACTCTTCAGGCTACAAGCTACTAAAAATATTGGTTTTACCAAAAATTACTACGTAAAACAGGGCTTTTCAAAAGATCAGCCGTTTTGAAAT
>JAYSWW010000022.1:0-6122 GCA_043717805.1 Ferruginibacter sp. | reverse complement strand
TCTGATACATTCCATCTGATTGCTCAGGAGAAAGATGTGCTACATCTTGGCTGTTAAGTCTTGTAAACTCTGGATCCTTTTCAAAAGGCAAATCATACTCTTTAGCACAGATTTGTTGAAGATATTCTAGATATTCTTGAGCGGTGTCAAACATGTATTTTCAATATTTAAAGGGGTCGATAAAATTACGCCTAACAACAAATACCCAAATGTTTACAATACTTTCTTCTGATTTGCTCTCAACTTTAGTTCGTTTTATTCTTAGTAACAATGTAGTAATTTTTATTTAAACAATTAATTAACCGGTTAAAAATAAAAACCCCGGCTCATCGCCGGGGCTAAAGTAAAAGTCTAACCATATCAGATCGTTTTTTGTTCAACAATGGAATGTCCGGGCAGGTCCGTGGCAATGATGCTTAGCTTGTTGCCCGCATTGTTGCCATTGGCTAACGTGATCGTATACTGCCAGTTAAGTCCATCGGGCTGTAGTATGGCATCCCCTTCTTCCAGCAGGGCGCCGTTTGGCTTTTCGATCTTTACTTTTACCGTTTCTACCCTGAAGTTGTCGGTTACCAATGCCGTGATCTTACTGCCCGCCTGGTTGGTAAACTGGCTCAGGTCAACCGAAACAATTACAGGAGGCTTAAAGAAATCAGCGATCGCAAGGTTAAACGCAGATTGCCCTCGTTTGGCCTTTTTCTTGTACGCCTGTTTAATGGCTGCATTCTGCAGGATGGATCTTGCATACAGCACCGCCTGTTTAAAAATAGAAACAATGTTCTTTTGCCCCTCTGTGAATGGAGCTGTTCGAATGGGAGGTTTTGAAACAACGGTCTCCCCGTTCCGCTGGCTGTAAACAAACTGGTTTACTTTGCCTCGAATGCCGAATGTGGCATTGTTGTTGGTAATCTTGGCCATTTGATTTGTTTTTAAATGGTTATTAAAAATTGTTTACAACCCTATGACTTTTTGAAAGCAGAACAGGTTAAATCTCTAAAAGTTAAAGTATATTAACTATGAATGAACGGTTGTAATAATGTACAGGCGGTATTTTTAGCTGAATAAAAAAAATAATTGTGCGTCATGGTTAGTTGGCGGTTTGTTTTTTGATGGCTAATTCCGGGGAAGGGGATCTTGTGTCCGCTTCGTGTCCGCTGTGTGTCCGCTTCTTGTCCGCTTAAAATAAACTCCGGATCACCATGGCCGGCTTAATTATTCAATGTGCTTTTTAAACCCCCGGAAAAAAAGCCAAATAGCAGCAATGCCGATGAACGGATTGCGACGCAACGATGATGCCACAGGGTACATTGGCTGGTATAAATGAATGATCTGGGATTCAATATGTTTTGCGTTAAGCCTTTCCTAAAACTGTCTTTTAAAATATTGCCGTATTGAGCTTTGTAATTATCTTGCCGCCAAATAAAAATTGACCAATGAAGAATTTATCACTGATGTTGAATGGAGTGCTTTTTGTAGCGGTAGGGATATTGTATTTTTTACATTTTTCCGGCAAAAAAACAACTGAGCCCAAACAGGCTTTGACTGCAACCAAACCCGCAGTGAGCAATGGAAATCAGCCATTGATCGCTTATGTGGAACTGGATTCGCTGAATGAAAACATTTCTTATATAAAAAATAAAAGAAAGGAACTGGAAGCCGAACAAAAAGCAATAGAAACAGAATGGGAAAGCGGTTATAAATCTCTGGAGAATAAAAAGAATAATTTTTTAGCGAAAGGCAATGCCATTACCCAGGAAATGGCACAGCAGTTCCAGGGACAGCTTCTACAGGAGCAGCAACAAATTGATGAAAAAAAACAATCACTTTCGCAACGCCTGAACGACAAAAGTTACAAGTTCATGGATGATATTCAAAAGAAATTAAAGGAATTCCTGGCAGAATACAACAGCCAGAAAAATTACACGTATATTTTTACAACCGGTACCGGGCTTGATTATATGGTTTATAAGGATTCTTCCCTGAACATCACGGGAGATGTAATTGCAGGCATGAATGAAAAAATGAATGTTGGGGCCAAATAATAATGTTGCGGTTAGGGTTGCCAACCTTTATGCAAAAGGTTGCCAACCTTTTACAAGTGTATTTCAAACAAAAAATGACTTTTCTAAGGTTGGCAACCCTAACAAGCAAGTTTGACAACCCTCACAATCAAATAATGTAAATAGAATTGGTTAGGGCTGCCAACCTTTATGCTTAGGGTTGCCAACCATTAACAAGTGTATTTCAAACTAAAAATGGCTTTTCTAAGGTTGGCAACCCTCACAAGCAAGTTTGACAACCCTCACAATCAATAAAAAAAATGAATGTAAGTACCAGACAATAATGTTGATAGAATTATTTATCTTGAAACCCGTTAGCCAACGGGTTTTTTAAATTAGTAAGGATTGCCAACCTTTAACAAGTATGTTTTGGCAAGGGTTGCCAACCATTAATAGTGTATTTCAATTAGAAAATGGCTTTACTAAGGTTGGCAACCCCTATTAACCCTATTAATTAAGGAATCCATTTCTGTAAAAAACTTTAAAAAATTGATTATGACAGCCACAGATCATTCTTTTAAACCATCTCTCGGATTGTTTGATGCAACCATGATTGTTGCGGGTTCTATGATCGGCTCGGGCATATTCATAGTAAGTGCAGACATTACCCGGAATGTAGGAAGTGCAGGCTGGCTGATCGCCGTATGGCTTATTACAGGATTTATGACGCTGACCGCAGCACTGAGCTACGGTGAGTTGAGCGCCATGTTCCCCAAAGCAGGAGGGCAATATGTTTACTTAAAAGAAGCATTCAATCCGTTGGCCGGGTTCTTATATGGCTGGAGCTTTTTTGCTGTGATTCAAACAGCTACCATTGCAGCAGTTGGTGTGGCGTTCAGTAAATTCCTTGCTTACATTGCTCCGGGCCTTGGTCCGGATCATATCCTGGCAGATCTTGGTTTTATAAAAATCAATGCGGGGCAGATCGTCTCGATCGTTCTCATAACTTTTCTCACATATATTAATACAAAAGGAATCCAGGGAGGAAAAGCCATTCAAACCAGCTTTACAGTAATTAAATTGGTATCCCTTTTTGCATTGATCCTGTTTGGATTCCTGGTAGCGGCAAATGCTGAAATATGGGATTCAAACTGGACAGATGGCTGGGTAATGCAATCAAGGAATGCAGACGGCAGTATCATTGGCGGCGTTACAGGAAGCGCTGTTTTAGGAGCCATTGCTGCTTCCATGGTTGGTTCTATTTTCAGCAGCGATGCCTGGAACAATGTTACTTTCATTGCCGGTGAAGTGAGGAATCCCAGGCGTAACATCGGTTTGAGCCTTTTTTTGGGAACACTCATCGTTACACTCATTTATGTGTTGGTAAACCTGATGTATATCAGTGTACTTCATCTGAATGAGATCGCTTCTGCACCACAGGATCGTGTAGCCGTTTCCGCAAGCCAGGCAATTTTTGGAAATACCGGAACATACCTGATAGCTGTAATGATCATGATCTCAACTTTCGGCTGCAACAATGGATTGATACTTGCAGGTGCAAGGGTTTACAATGCCATGGCAAAAGACGGATTGTTCTTTAAAAAAGCCGCTGTATTGAATAAATACGATGTTCCGGAATTTGCTTTGTGGATTCAATGTATCGTGGCATCCCTCTTGTGCCTGAGTGGAAAATACGGCGACTTGCTTGACATGATCTCATTTGTGGTAGTGATGTTTTATGCATTGACCATTTTGGGTATTTTTATCCTAAGGGGAAAAAGGCCATTTGCAGAACGCCCGTATAAGGCTTTTGGTTATCCGATCTTACCCGCTGTTTATATTTTAATGGCCATTTCATTTTGTATTTTACTGATAATTTATAAACCTGCTTTTACATGGCCCGGTTTAATTATAGTTTTGGCAGGTATTCCCATATATTATTTTGCTGTTGCAAATAAAAACAAATCCTGATCATGATGGCTGACATTGATTTTGAAAAATTATTTACCTCATTCTCCGGGATCAAAGTTGCAGTGATAGGCGATGTAATGCTGGATACTTACTGGTGGGGTAAAGTCGACAGGATTTCTCCCGAGGCACCTGTTCCGGTGGTGGCTGTTTCAAAAAGAGAGGAGCGAATAGGCGGAGCCGGTAATGTTGCATTGAATATTCAGGCATTGGGATCTTCTGTCAGCGTTATCAGCGTTGTAGGAAACGATGCAGAAGCAACACTGTTAAAAAAGTTGCTTGAAAAAAATCAGATCAATACAGCTTATCTTATTCACAGTACAGAACGGATCACCACAAACAAGATCCGGATCATAAGCCGGAACCAACACATGATGCGGCTTGATGCAGAAATTACAGACCCGCTTTCTCAAAAAGATGAAAATGCACTGATGGCTTCTTTTGAACGATACATTCAACAGGAGAAACCGCAGGTACTGATCATGGAAGACTATAATAAAGGAGTGCTTTCTGTTGCTGTTATTGAAAAGATCACTTCGTTGTGCAAAGCAAATAATATATTAATTGCAGTTGATCCGAAACGCAAGAACTTCTTTGCATACATGCAGGTGGATATCTTCAAGCCAAACCTGCATGAAGCAAAAGAAGGTTTGAATATCATCAGCGATGAAGTAAACAATGAATTATTGGGAAATATTCACAAAGCATTGCATGAAAAGCTCGGTCACCGTATCTCATTGATCACACTTTCTGAAAAGGGGGTTTTTTATCAAACAGGTAAGGAGCAGGCTGTTATTCCCACACATATTCGCAGCATTGCAGACGTTAGCGGGGCAGGGGATACTGTAATTGCAGTTGCTGCAGTCGTATATGCTGCTACTGGAAATGTTCACCTGATGGCCGAAATGGCTAATATTGCCGGTGGCCTGGTTTGCGAAGAAGTTGGAACAGTTGCTATTGATAAAAATAAATTATTGAATGAGTGTAAACATTTGTTGCAATAAAATTCTGATTTGTTGTTTTATTCCCGTTTAAATTGCTTCACCTTAAAAGAACTGCAAATTGTTTGATTACTTATATTAAAAGAGGTAATTATCTGCTAAAACCAGCTGCAGTTTTGCAAATTGAAAGTATAAAATATACATTCTTATCTCCTGATTGTATTTTGATTGTAGTTGACAATTTCGCAACTGTTATGCAATTATCACTTCCTGTTAGACGATGTTTAATCTTATCAGGAAAATCTTTGAAAGTTTCTGATGTTAAAATAGATAAATTTGCCTTTTAACCAATTACCTGATAAAACATATGCAACCATTTTCAATAGCAATACATGGCGGTGCCGGAACTATACTAAAATCGGATATGACTCCAGATCTGGAAAAGGCCTATATAAAAGGTCTTGATGATGCTTTGAAAGCAGGTTATGCTGTTCTTGAACAGGATGGTTCTGCCGTCAATGCTGTTAAAGCAGCGATCGTGGTACTGGAAGATAATTTATTATTCAATGCTGGCAGGGGATCTGTATTTACCAAGAAAGGAGTTCAGGAAATGGATGCTGCTATTATGGATGGTAATACCCTGGAAGCCGGTTCTGTGGCCGGTGTAAGGAACATAAGAAATCCAATAGAGCTGGCAATGGAAGTTATGCAAAAAAGCAACCACGTTTTTTTAAGCGGAAAGGGAGCAAATGATTTTGCCATCAAGCAGGGAATCAAATTAGAACCGGATGAATATTTTTTCTCTCAATTCAGGTATGATCAGTGGAAAGAATTGCGGGACAGTGATAATTATTCCCTTGATCATACACACCAGGGGCTTGAAGAATTGATGAAGGATAAAAAATTTGGAACCGTTGGAGCCGTTGCCTGCGATTCTTCAGGGAATATTGCTGCAGCCACAAGCACTGGTGGTATGACAAATAAAAAATATGGCCGCATCGGCGACAGCCCTTTAATTGGTGCAGGCACTTACGCAAATAATAAAACCTGCGCCATCAGTTGTACAGGTCATGGTGAACCATTCATCAGGGCAGTGGCTGCTCATGATGTAAGTTGCCTGATGGATTATAAAGGCATGAACTTACAGCAGGCTATGCACGAAGTGGTAGACGTAAAACTGGTGTCAATGGAAGGTGAAGGAGGCATGATCGGA
>JAYSWW010000210.1:0-1776 GCA_043717805.1 Ferruginibacter sp. | reverse complement strand
ACCTGAGTTCGGGTTAAGCAGCTATTAATTTGGGTTGATTAAACTGGCTGATGAGAGTTGAGTTTGTTTCCTCAATATCTTTTTTGATGGAGGGTTTTTTAGGAAAGAAAGAGTAAGCTGCAATAGCACCCATTATATTTAAAATAAAGCCGGCAACACTGCGATGCCTGGTATGTTCGACCTGGCAAATATTTTTCAATTCATCATTTACAGTTTCAATTACAGAACGTTTGCGGAGCAGTAATTTTTCTTCATTACTCAATGCTTTTTGTTTCATATTTCTTCTTACAGCAGTTATTAACTGTATGCCATCACCAAATAATAAGTCTGCCAATGCTTTATTGATATATCCTTTATCACCAAATACTTTTCCAAATATTTGTTTGGTCATTCGGGTAATTATTTTGGCGCTGCTATCGTGTGTATTGCCCTGTGAGAGATAGAAAGAGAGGATTTCACCTTTATCGTTAATGATTAAATGCAGCTTAAACCCAAAGAACCAGCCTACCGTTGATTTACCCACTTTTGCCATTCCTTTAAACACTTTATTTCGTTTAATTCTTTTGTTATGGCATACACGAAGAACGGTAGAATCAATAAAGCTGATCCCTGTGCATTCGCCCCGGCAGCAGTAATGCAGAAACATCATAAAGGGTATTGCACAGCGGTGACTTAATTCTATAAACCGGTTATAGGAAACTACATCGGGAAAACAATCTCTTAAATGATGGCATACATAGTGGCAATAATAATGCTTGAAGTTTCTAAACTGGCCGCCATGAAAAGCAATCAAAATAGTGATCACTTCAGAGTCACCTAATGTAGCATTTCTGTTGCGCTTTTTTACGTCTATGGGAGTTGGTAAACTTTGTTTTTTGAATTCAACTTCAAAATGGTTACAAAAATCATCAACTTTTACAAAAATTTCTGCAACTTTGTCTGAGAAAAGTGGAGTGCTCATAATTGACTTATTAAATTGATTGTCAACTATTTATTAAGCATAAATCATTCCGCTTTTCTTCTTCTTAATAACTATTTTAAAACTATTTCTTATCCCGAACTCAGGTTACTTCTCTTTTTAATGCACAGGGTTGCTTCTTTACTGTTTCACAGATGAGCTAAACTCCTCCTGCATTTTACTTTCGGGTACTGCCCTATCCTCATGCAGGTAGTTCTCTTACGTGGTTCGGGGTTCAAAACCATAAACATAAAACCTTGTAACTCGCTCCCTTATTCTAACATTCAGCCCTTCATCCTTTGTGAGACCTTCCCCGGTTTTTTTTTTTTTTTTTTCAGGGCTCGTATCCGTACTACTATGGCTTCTGCTGACTACTGGATAGTAACGACAACATCACTACTGTCGCTTGCCGCTAAAGGATGCGCTTATCCTTTGGCCAACTTACTTCCCAGTTCTCTCAGGGTAAGCCCATTAACTTTCTATTCAGGTAGCCTCTTCATTTACTTGTATGTGTTCTGTGCAGTATAGGGCTTTTGTTTCTTTGGCAACATCACCCACACATACCAGCCTTATATGAAGTTTCTGTTCGTAGGCTCAAATATTTGCCTCCAGCTTCTTTCAGATTCGCAGTCGCCCACGACACCCTTGCTCTTAGCTAACGATAAGTACTGCAACTCTCGTTCGGGACTTACACCCTATAGTTAATGGACATGCCTGACACACCAAAAAAGCCGCCTCAATTTAGATTGAGACGGCTTCGCTATTATTTCAATGAAAGGGAATTAATCGTCTATTTTCACTTTACCCTTGCTCTTGGC
>JAYSWW010000209.1:0-1777 GCA_043717805.1 Ferruginibacter sp. | reverse complement strand
TATAAAGCACAACCTGCCCGAATGCAATGCTGTCTTCAGAAACTGAAACGATTTCCAGGGATTTAATAAGCAACGTTTCTGTAGTAACAGCTCCGGGTTCTGCTTTTCTTGCATACACGAACCATTTCCCTTTTAAATTGCTGATATCAATACTAACTGCTGATGGAACCGAATCTTTTTTTTCTTCGGCCTTCCTGGAAATTTCATAGTAGAACATGGCTGTTTTGTGAAACTCCCTTGTAAAGTCGCCATCATCAACCACCAATTGGTTTTTATCCAATGATTTAATTGTATAAAAATCGCCGGCTGCAACCAGGGAGTTCGGGGCGTCAATTTGTGCAGGCCCCTTCATACCCATTGTCATACTGGTAGCATATTTCACTTCTGCCTTGTCATTGTAAAATTTCATGAGTATGGTATCTGTAAAAGCTGTTGGTTCCCGGGTTCCTGCAGGGGTCCGTTTTACTTCCTGCCACTTGCCTTCCAACTGGCTTAAAGAATATTTTGCCACAGGTTTTTGAGAAGTTGCCTCGTTCATTGTTACTCCTTTGCGTTTTACTCTTTGAGCCTGTGTATATAAAAATGAACAGGATAAGATCATAAACGGCAATAATGGTTTCAGGAACATCTGCTTTAATTTGTTTAAAATTAAAACAAATTTGCTGTTTATGAAAGAGCTTATTCTTTATTACAAATGCATAGTTTAAAACCAGCTTACCATGATAGAATAGAAATAAGCGATCTTATTTATTAATCAATGCCCTCTCAGAGCTCTTCATGTCTTTGTCTTTTACCATCACATCATATCAATCCCAATGACTGCAGCCGGTGAAACCGGACAAAAGACCCGGAATTTTCGAAATAAGAAAATTTAGCTGTTATTTAAGGTTATAACGCCTGTTTTGAAAACCAAATTGCAGAATAAGGGTTATTTTTACAGTGAATATTAAAAGTTGAATTATGATCAAGACAGGCAACCCGGTTATCAGCATATATACTGAAATGACCCCAAACCCCGAGACCATGAAGTTTGTGGCAAACAAATTATTGTACCCGGGCAAGAGCATTGATTTCCCTGATGAGGCAAGTTCAAAACCCTCTCCACTGGCTCAGGAATTATTCACTTTCCCGTTCATCCGTTCGGTTTTTATCGCAAGCAATTTTGTAACACTTAGCAAAACCGGTGAAACAGATGACTGGCAGGATATCATCCCAACTATCAAGCAATTTTTAAAAGAATACCTGGAAGAAGGCAAGCTGGTGGTGAATGAAGAAGATGTTGCCAATATGAAACAGGAAAGCAGCAATGAGGTAAGTGCCGATGACGATGATGTGGTAAAACGAATCAAGGAATTGCTGGAGAATTATGTAAAGCCTGCTGTTGAAATGGACGGCGGCGCCATACAATTTAAAAGTTATGAAGATGGAAAGGTGAACCTGATGTTGCAGGGAAGCTGCAGCGGTTGCCCTTCATCGATGATCACCTTAAAAGCAGGTATTGAAGGAATGATGAAACGCATGATACCGGAAGTGAAGGAAGTGGTGGCGGAAGCGGAGTAAATAGTTCATAGTTTATAGTTTATAGTTGGGCACTTCAAATGTTGGAGTGCTTTTTTATTTTCTCCGCCTTAGTGCGTGTCACACGCAACAAGATCTCATCGTGTTACAAACCATGGCTATGATAATAAATTGGTTATACCCGCTTCGTGATGACACGAACCGGGGCAATAGCATTTGTAATATTTCTGGCTCACAAATATAAAAATTGTGGATCAAA
>JAYSWW010000208.1:0-11895 GCA_043717805.1 Ferruginibacter sp. | reverse complement strand
CAATAATAAAATCTCCACAATCAACGTGGGGAGTGTAATAAGCCTTGTTCTTACCACGAAGAATGGCTGCAATTTTTGCACACATACGACCAACGGTTTGATTAGTACCGTCTACAACGTACCAGTCGTGTTTTACGGTAGCCTCGTTCGCATGTTTTGTTGTGAAATGTAGTTTACTCATTGTTTGTTTTTTTGCATTTGTCTTGTAGCGTTGGCTGCAGGCAAAAGCGGTTCTGAATAATTAAGTGTTTATGCCATCCCATAAACCTCCTGCTTATAGCAATCTGTTAAATACCGGTTGCTATTTTTTCGGACGGCGAAGGTAGGTAGATTTGATGAGTGAATCCTAATAATTAATAAGAAAATTTTTACACGACACTCACAATCTATTGATTTACAATAAAAAATTTGACGTGTAATTAAAATAAAGGGAAAATAAAAGGCAAGGAGTTGAAATAATCAGGCCGTTTTGGGGCGAAGAAACATATTGGCAGCTTCAGTTCTGTTCCTTACTTCCAGCTTCCGGTAAATGTTTTTGCAATGCTTTTTTACCGTATTGATCGTAATCTGCTGATCGGCAGCAATTTCTTTGTATAAACTGCCTTTGGCCAATGCAATAAGAACCTCTGTTTCTTTTTTACTAAGGGTGGTATGGTTGTATGAGGTCTTCAAATCGTTTTTAATAATGGTTAAAATTAAACGTTATTAAATTATGAGAAATAACTATTTTGTGTACCATAAAATCAATTTAGTATACTTTTTCCCCATTTATAAAGGTAGCATTTACAGTTGTTTTTAAGATCAATTCCGGTTTGCAGCTCATCAGGTCCTGGTCCAAAATAATAAAATCGGCTGCTTTTCCCGGCTCCAGACTTCCTTTTTCTTTTTCTTCGAAAGCTGCCCTCGCAGCCCATATCGTCATTCCCCTGATAGCTTCTTCCCTTGTCAGAGAATTTTCCATCTGAAAGCCATTTGCCGGAAATCCTTTTGCATCTTTACGAAAAACGGCAGCATAAAAAGTCTTAAAAGGGCTGATGTCTTCTACCGGAAAATCTGTTCCCAAAGGAATCCAGTTATTTGTGAGGAGCAATTGCTTATATGCATAAGCATTTTTAATTCTTTGGGTACCAATTCTGGTATCTGCCCAATACATATCGCTGGTAGCATGAGTAGGTTGCACAGACGGAATAATTGCATGATCGGCAAAAAAATGAAAATCAGCTTCATCAACAACCTGTGCATGTTCTATACGCCAACGCCTGTCATTCCTGCCATTCAGCACTTCGGCATAAATTTTTAAGATGATGCGGTTGCCGCTGTCACCTATTGCATGGGTGCACATTTGTAAACCCGATTTTGCGATCTTTTTTGCTACGTTTTTATAATAACCTGTATCACTTAGCAAGAATCCTTTCCAGCCCGGCTTATCTGCATACTCTTTTATCAGGCATGCACCCCTTGAACCCAATGCCCCATCAGCATACAATTTAAACCCGCCAACATGCAACCGCTCTGTTACATAAGGCCCCTTCGCAATCCACCTGTCGTAATATTGTGCGCTATCCGATAACAAAGCAAATATTTTCATTTTCAACCTGCCGGCTTTTTGTTCCGCATCCAGCATTTCAATGGTATGTTCACTTACCCCGCAATCATGAACGCCGGTAAGGCCAACGGCAAAGCACAACTGCTGTGCATCTGAATAATATTTTTTTGCAAGGCTGTCGTTAATCACCGGGATCTTTAGTTCGGCAACATCCATTGCGTTGTCAATTAATATGCCTGTTGGTTTTCCGTTCTTTACTTCAACTTCTCCTCCTTTTATCAATGTTGTGGCGTTTATTCCTGCAATATCCAGTGCTGCCTGGTTTACAAGAGCGGCATGACCATCGATCCGTTTTAAAAAAACAGGCCTTAAGGGAAACAAACTATCCAGTATTTTTTTATCGGGAAACTGTTTTTGAATCCAGTCATTCTGGTCCCAGCCACGGCCATAGATCCACTGCATCGGCGCTTTTTTACTATAATCTGTTATCCGGTTAATAACTTCTTCAAATGAAGTTGTGCCCGTTAGGTTGCACTTCCACATATCAGTAGCAAAACCGGTAAAATGACAATGTGCATCAATGAAGCCGGGGAAAATTGTTTTGCCGGAAGCATCGATCGTTTCACTGGCTTTGTATTTATTTAAAATGTCATCGTTGCTGCCTGTTGAAACAATTTTTCCATCGAGAATTGCCATTGCTTCGGCAATGGAAAACAAAGAATCAACCGTATAAATTTTTGCATGATGAATCACCAGGCTTACCTGTTGTTTCGTTTTACAGGATGAGATTGAAATTAAAAACAACAAACCTGAAAAAATTAATAAGAAAATTTTTGACATCATGACAAATTATTTTTTTTCAAAAATAGGATAAATGATGCGATGCCTATTTAGAGCCGGGGCGAATGGCTAAACTCATTTTCAAACGTATCTTTACAATATGCAGTTTGATAAGATCATCAATGCCAAAATAAGCAATGAAGCTGATAAGCCACTCATGAAAAAGGATCTTTTCCCGGTAAGTGAAAGGCTGCAACATTACCTGCACCAATACGGAAGGGATATTTCATTGTCCGTAACATACAAAGATCTTTTAAACTACCGGTACAGCACGGGCTTAAGAAACAAGAAAGGCAAGCTGACTCATTGGGAAACGGCCATTTATGACCTGAAAGAAATGGAGTATTTAAAAGAAGGGCTGATCAAAACTTACGCAGCATTGAAAACCGAAGGAAACCTGACTTTCACCAAACACCTCGATGTGGAACGGATTGATTTCTGTGAATTTGGGAACAGTGTTCCTTTCAGGATACGCATCATTAACCGGATTAATGACAATTATGATCATTATTATATAAAAGCTGAGGATGCTTCCCGCATTTACGGACTGGAACTGGAACACCTCCTCAGCCCGAACCGCATAACTTTTATATACCACAAAAATACCCTGGTAGAAGAGCACATTCCCGGTATACCCGGGGATGTTTTCCTGGAGGATTATTTAAATGCACCCGAAACAAATAAGATACGCATTGCCAAAGAATTTGTAAAATTCAATGAACGAAGTTTTGCCAGGCTATTGGGCGATATGCGCAGTTATAATTTTGTAATTGATATTACCCCGGATATTGAAGATTATCAATACCGCATCCGTGCCATTGATTTTGACCAGCAATGTTATGAAGGGAAAAAAAATCTTTATCTGCCTCAGTTTTACAAAGAAAATTTTGAGTATGTTGATCTTGTGCTAAAAACACTGAGCCCCGATGTAATTGAACAATACCAGACCGAGGAACGGACAGCCATGGCTAACCGCGTTTTTGCAAGCAGGAAACAACTGATAGAACTCCTTAACATCATGGCAAAAGACGAGTTATCCGACGCCTATAAAATTAAAATGCTCCGGGAAGAACTGAACAGTCATTTTACTACTTCTTATTTTTCCAAATGCAAAACAATGGGTGACATAGTAAAAAGGCAATTAAAAATAGTATTACGCAAACATCTTCAACAGATAAAACCACTCTGATATAAATTTTATGTATACAACGGAACACATAAAAAAATTACAGAAAGAAACAAACCAGTGGCAAGCAGACAAAGCCGATCCCGGTATTGACAAAAAGATAAAAGCCAATATAGAAAGTCTTCGAAATGCAATTCGCTTTCATGAATACAGGTATTATGTGCAGAACGATCCATTGATAAGCGATTATGAATATGACAGTTTATATAAATTGCTTGAACATTATGAAAAGCAAAACCCGTCGTCCATAACCAAAGATTCTCCTACACAACGGGTAGGCATAGGGTTGATTAAAGACTTCCCGAAAGTAAAACACCTGGTTCCGATGCTTTCCCTGGAAAATTCTTACAACGAAGACGACCTGCTTGATTGGGACAGGAAAGCGAAAGAATTATCGGGATTGGATGAAATTGAATATTGCATAGAACCAAAATTTGACGGTGCCAGTATTTCACTGGTATATGAGAACGACCTGTTTGCAAGAGGTATTACAAGGGGTGACGGTGAAACAGGTGATGATATTACCGCAAACATTATGCAGATCAGGTCTGTACCTCTTTCAGCTTCTTTCAGCAATTACGGTATACAACAGATAGAAATAAGAGGTGAGGTGCTGATGAATAAAAGCAATTTTAAAAAATACAATGACAAACTGATAGAAGAGGGTAATCCTCCCCTCGCAAATCCCCGGAATGCCGCTGCCGGAAGCCTTCGTATTAAAGATACAGCAGTGGTTGGCAAAAGAAACCTGGAAGCATTTTTATACCATGTAAGCTATTTTACCCTTACAGGCAACAGACAACAGTCGGCCATTGAACCGGTTACACACAGTGGCATGCTGGAAATGTTGTGGAACCTTGGTTTCAGGAGCCCCAGGAAAGAAATGAAAATTGTAAAAGGTATTGCTAAAGTTGTTGAGCATATCAACCAATATGAATCTAAAAGGGATGTATTGCCTTATGAAATTGATGGTATGGTCATTAAGGTAAACGACCTTGCTTTACAGGATTCTCTCGGAATGACTTCACACCATCCCAGGTGGGCCATCGCATTTAAATTTAAGGCAAGGCAGGCTACCAGTAAACTTGTTTCCGTTGAATACCAGGTTGGGCGAACCGGCGCAGTAACCCCGGTTGCCAAAATAGAACCTGTTCAGGTTGGAGGCGTTACCGTTAGCAGTATATCAATTCACAATGAAGAATATATCAAAGAAAAAGATCTGAAGATCGGGGATACCATATTAATTGAAAGAAGTGGTGATGTTATCCCTCAAATTGTAAAATCACTGTCTGAATTAAGAGATGGAACTGAGAGAAAAATAATTTACCCGAAAAAATGCCCCGTTTGCGATCATGCATTGTTTAAAACGGAAGATGAGGCTGTTTGGAGATGTATCAATATCAATTGTGAAGCACAGGTAGTAGAACGGATCATTCATTTCGTTGGTAAAGACGCCATGGATATCCGCAGTTTTGGAGAGGCCAATGTTCGTAAATTCTATGAAATGGGATTGCTGAAGGATATTCCGGGTATCTATTCAATGGATTTTGAAGAAATTAAAAAACTCGAAGGGTTTGGACCAAAGTCGATCAACAACCTGGCACAAGCCATTGAAACCAGTAAAACCCAACCACTGCACAGGTTGATATACGGGCTGGGCATCAGGTATGTTGGTGAAACAACCGCAAAAGCACTGGCACAAAAAGTAAAAAACATTTTTGAATTTACAGGTTATGATAAAGAACAACTGCAGCAGTTGGATGATGTAGGCGTAAAGGTTGCGGGTAGTATATATGATTTTTTCCGTGATAACGATAACCTGCAATTGCTGAAAAAACTGGAGAAGCTGGGTGTACAAATGCAAAATGATGAGATCACGGTAACAGACGGCAACCTTAGCGGCCAAACGTTTTTATTTACAGGAACACTTACCAGGCTTAAACGCTCGGAAGTCGAGGAAAGGGTAGAAAAAAACGGGGGTAAGATATTAGCGGGGGTTAGTAGTAAGTTAAATTACCTGATTGTGGGTGGAGATGCCGGTAGTAAACTGGAAAAAGCAAAGAAAATTCCGTCTATTAAAATAATTTCTGAAGAAGATTTTTTAAAAATGCTACCAACTTAGTTATTTTTATTATTATATTTACCCTAACAGGCATTAATATCATTGTCCGGTTAACAAAAAAAACGGACCCCACAATCTAAATCATATTGTTATGATTAAAAAAATTCCCGGAGAAGTTTGGAAACAAATGCAATTTACCGGATACAAACAGCTAAGAAAAAAATATGCAGTGTCCAATACCGGACGTGCTGCAAGTTACACAACAAGTGTAGCTGAAGATGGTAAATTATTGAATGGCTCCCTTACATCAGGTTACCGCACACTTAACCTGCATGTTGAAAATGGTAACGGAACCATTTACATTCACCGTGAGGTTGCAAAGTTGTTTTGCAAAAAGAAATCACCTAAATACAAATTTGTGATTCATGTCAATCATAAAAAGGCAGACAACACAGCAAAAAACTTAAAATGGGCAACCATGGAAGAGGTGAGTGATCACCAACAAGGCAGCCCGCAAAAGATCGCTTACAAAAAACGCCAGGCCAATCGTACAGTGGGCTTAAAGCTTACAGCTACACAGGTTAAAACGATCAAAGACAGCATAAAAAATCCGAAAAGGAAATTGACATATAAGCAAATGGCTGAAAAATATGGTGTAAGTGAAATGACCTTATACCGGATAAAAAGCGGCGAAAACTGGGGAAGAATAAAATAACCAATACAAGCTTTTTGTTTTCAAAACATATAATTTGCAAACGCAATGAAGGAATCAGCAATGGTTCCTTTTTTTATTTATGTAAATTGCTGCATAAAAATAAACGCATGTTACAACCATCTACATTAAAATTTCTGAAAGATCTGAATAAGAACAATCAAAAACTTTGGTTTGAGGGCCATCGCAAAGAATACGAAATTGCAAAAACAGATTTTCATTCATTCGTTGATGAACTCATTAAAAAAATTGCTGTTTTTGATAAAACGATCGCTGACCTGTCTGCCAAAAATTGTACGTTCAGGATAAACAGGGATGTTCGTTTCAGCAAGAACAAAAGTCCCTATAAAAATAATATGGCCGGTTATTTCAATAAGGCGGGTAAAAAAGGCGTTGGTGCAGGGTACTATTTTCACTTTCAGCCTGGTGAAAGTTTTGCGGCTGCCGGTATCTGGATGCCGGAGCCGGAAGTACTTGCAAAAATCAGGCAGGAAATTGATTACAACTTTGATGAATGGAAGAAGATAATCAACAACAAGGTCTTCAAAAAAAATTTTCCGGCCGGATTGGAAACCGGTGAAAGTCTGTCAAGGCCTCCCAAAGGTTATGATCTTAACAATCCCGCTATACAATACCTGAAAATGAAGAATTTTATTGTAACAAAACAATTTACAGATTCGGAGGTTTTGGATAAAAAAGGGGTGACTAACATTGCTGTTGCTTTCAAAGCTATGAAGCCTATGATTGACTTTTTTAACAGGGCAATTGATTGAAGTTACGCTGAACGATAGCGGAAGATCTGCCAATTGCATTTTAACTACCAGGATTTAAATATCTGCCGACAACAACGACAAAAAAATGGCCAGTGATAAACATCACCGGCCTTGCTTACCTCTGAAACCACAAGAAAAAACGTTTGAGGCTATATAATATGTTTTATTAGTTTAATAAATGGATATTTTTTGCAGGATATGCAATTCCCAATTGGGCTTTTTATAAGATAGTATTGGAGAGATGGGTAACCGAGTAGAAAGTAAAATTAACCATTTTTTTGAAATATTATAATTTTTTTTTAGTTATTTAATTCTACCCCGTTTCTTTTCAAATTTTCAACAAACGAATGCTTTTTTACCTGATTTGATAAAGAAATTATGCTTTTTGATAATATTATCTAATTCAAACAGGCAAAATTGAAAATTAACCTGGGTTTTTAGCCCAAAATGAACTGGCAAACAATTCATTAATACAGCCCCGGGAAATTAATTTTTACAAATACCAACCTTGTAAGCAATAAGACGATCTTTTTTTTAACAATCAAACCTGTATGAAAAACTAATAACCGTTAGTTTTGTATAAAGTGCTTTATGGCTAAAATAAAAGCAGTAAAAAATGGCACTAAAAAAGATGTCATAACAGGTAAGGGTGCTATCCTTTTCCGGAAAAAAGGATTTGCAGCAAGTTCAATGAGAGAACTGGCAGAAATAATTGGTGTGGAAGCTTCCAGCCTTTACAATCATATTGGATCCAAAAGTGAAATTTTACAAAATATCTGTTTTAAAGTAGCCAATGATTTCAATATACACCTGAACGAGATTGACAAGAAAGGAGAAAATACAGTTGCTAAATTAGAAGGCCTCATCCGGTTTCACATTCACATGATGCTCGATTCTTATGATGAAGTTTATGTAGCCAATCATGAATGGAAACAACTGGAAGAACCTTACCTGAGTAATTTTTTGAACCAGCGAAAAATTTATGAAAGCCGGCTGGTAGAAATTGTAAGTAAAGGGATCAAAAACAATGAATTGAAAAATATGCATCCCCATGTTTCGGTTCTCATATTATTATCTGCAGTCAGGGGACTTGAATTCTGGCAACGGCATAAAAAAAATATCAATATTGCTGACCTGGAAAACGACATGGTAACTCATTTATTAAACGGATTAACAAAATAAAAAATGGCAGTTCATTTTCACCGGTTAAAAATCAAGCAAATTAAAAAGGAAACAGCAGATTGCGTTTCCATCAGTTTCGAAATTCCCCCTGAACTGGAAACCGTTTTTGCTTTTAAAGAAGGCCAGAATATCACGCTGAGAAAAAATTTCGGTGAAGAAGAAATCAGGCGTTCTTATTCCATCTGTTCAGCTCCTTATGAAAAGGAACTCCGTGTTGCAGTAAAAAAAATAAATGGCGGGGCGTTTTCCCAATTTGCCAATGATGATTTAAAAAAAGGTGACCAGTTGGACGTGTTGCCACCCACCGGAAAATTCAATGCAAAACTACAGGCAACTAAAAGCGGAAACTACCTGGCTATTGCCGCTGGCAGCGGTATCACACCTGTTATGTCCATTATTAAACATACCCTGCAATCCGAAACAGGCAGTAAATTCACTTTGATATATGGTAACCGTAACCGTAACTCGATCATTTTTTTTGAAGATCTGGAAGGTTTGAAGAATAAGTATATGGAGCGGTTTAATTTTATCAATATACTTAGCAGGGAAAGAACCGATGCTGAAATATTTTATGGCAGGATCAATGAAAGTAAATTAACATCCCTGGGCAAATTATTGCCATTCACCAGTTTTAATGAAATTTATCTTTGCGGGCCCGAAGAATTGATTTTTACGGCAAGTGATCATTTACAAAAACAAGGTGTGGCCAAAACCAATATTCATTTTGAATTGTTCACAGCTCCGGGGCAAAAACAGGCAACTTTAAAAACCAATGAACAGGAAGTAAGTTCGGGTCCAAAAAGTAAGGTTACCATAAAATTAGACGGGAGAAGTTTTGATTTTGACCTTGGTTTTAACAGCAGTAGTATTCTTGATGCTGCATTGAAACAAGGCGCAGACCTCCCTTTTGCATGCAAGGGTGGAGTTTGTGCTACCTGTCGTGCCAAACTGGTGACAGGAGTAGTTGATATGGATGTAAATTATGCATTGGAAGAAGAAGAAATAGAACAGGGCTTTATACTTACCTGCCAGTCGCACCCCAGGACCGATAAAGTAGTGGTGGATTTTGATATAAAGTGAATTATTAATAACAGAACATAAACTAACAGTTGTTAGTTTTTTTATTATTTTTACTCATTAATTTTATTATTATGCCAATACAGGATCTTGAAAAAATATTCCAGGGAAAGATAGACAATGAAATAAAAATTGAACCTCTGGACTGGATGCCCGATGCATACCGAAAAACCAATGTACGGCAGATCAGCCAACATGCCCATAGTGAAGTCGTAGGGATGCTCCCTGAAGGAAATTGGATAAGCCGTGCTCCATCCCTTAAAAGAAAAGCGATCCTCATTGCAAAAGTACAGGATGAAGCAGGCCATGGATTGTATTTATACTCGGCAGCTGAAACGCTGGGTACCAGTAGGGAACAAATGATCAATGACCTGCTCGCAGGTAAAGCAAAATATTCTTCCATTTTTAATTACCCAACTTTAACCTGGGCCGACATGGGCGCTGTGGGTTGGCTGGTAGATGGCGCTGCCATCTTAAACCAGGTTATGCTGTGCCGAACTTCTTACGGTCCTTACGCCAGGGCCATGGTGCGTATCTGTAAAGAAGAGAGTTTTCATCAACGGCAGGGATTTGAATCTTTGATTGTATTAAGCAAAGGAACAAGTGAACAAAAAGCCATGTGCCAGGATGCGATCAATCGCTGGTGGTGGCCAAGCCTGATGATGTTTGGTCCAAAGGATAGTGAAAGCACCAACAGTGATCAAAGCATGAAGTGGAAAATTAAAAGAAAAACAAATGATGAGTTAAGGCAGAATTTTGTGGATATGATCGCCCAGCAAATAAAATTACTTGGCATGACATTACCCGACCCGGCCCTTACCTGGAACGAAGAAAGAAAACATTTTGATTTTGGAGAAATAAACTGGGATGAATTCTGGAATGTTGTTAAAGGAAATGGGCCTTGCAATAAACAGCGCCTAGCCGCCAGGAATAAAGCACATGATGAAGGCGCATGGGTGAGGGAAGCTGCCATCGCTTATGCCCATAAAAAAGCCAACCGTCAAAAACAGGAAGCTGCATAATTCATATTTTAAATTCATGTTTAAAAAAACAAGATGAATATTCAAATCAGAAAATTTTATTATGGTGATATTCCCGAAGAAACCACTGGCGGAGAATTAAAAAATCCGCTAGTTCCCTCAACAGCGGGCGGAGTGGGTATTTGGCCACTTTGGGAAGTTTTCATACGCAGCAAACAAGGCCTCGATCATAAGCACGCCGGCAGCCTTCATGCTGCTGATGCACAGATGGCCATTGAAAATGCAAGGGATGTTTATACCCGGCGGCAGGAAGGAGTGAGCATTTGGGTTGTTGAAAGCAAATACATTCATGCCTCCAATCCGGATGAAGCAGAAAGCCTGTATGAACCTGCAGCTGATAAAATTTACCGGCACCCGAGTTTTTATGATCTGCCGGATGAGGTGAAACACATGTGATTCTCAATTCAAATGAACATTGATTATTGATTATTGAAAATTTACAAAATTGAACAAGCAAACACTCATCGATTATACACTTCAACTCGCAGATACAACCCTCATCCTTGCACAGCGCAACAGCGAGTGCTGTGCTCATGGCCCGATACTGGAGCAGGATATTGCCATTACCAATATTTCACTCGACCTTCTGGGACAATCAAGATATTTATACCAATACGCGGCAACCCTGATTAATAAATCATCAGATAAACAAATCAATGCCACGGAAGATTCACTTGCATACCTGAGAACTGAAAGGGAATTTAAAAACCTTTTGATCACAGAATTACCAAATGGCGATTGGGGCCAAACAGTTTTACGGCAATTCTTTTTCAGCGTTTACCAGGCACTGTTATTTGAACAGTTACAAAAAAGCAGTGATGAACAACTGGTTGCCATTGCTCAAAAATCAAATAAGGAAACAACCTACCATTTGAAATGGAGCAGCGAATGGGTGATACGCCTTGGCGACGGAACAGAAGAAAGCCATGCAAGAATGAACAATGCAATTGATATGTTTTGGGAATATACCGGTGAATTGTTTATCCCGGCAGAATATGAAATTAATTCAGCAAAAGAAGGTTTTGGTACCGACCCTTCTTTATTAAAACAACCATGGTTGCAAAAAATAAAAGACGTATTTGAAGAAGCTACGCTTTCAATACCTTCAGACCGTTTTATGCAAACAGGGGGCAAACAGGGATCACATACAGAGAACCTTGGTTATATTTTAGCCGAAATGCAATCTTTGCAGAGAACATATCCAGGTTCAGAATGGTGATCATCTGAATATGAAAGCAATTAAACAAATACTGTTTCCTTTAATAGCAATCGCATTAATTGTACTAATACCGCATTCAGGCATTATTCCTTTACCTTTCGGATATAGTATCCCGGTATTAATATTCATATGGCTGTATTTAAAACTCAGCAAAGAAAATTTCACATCCCTCGGATTCAGTTTTAAACAGTTTGAAATAAAGCCGCTACTTATCGGTACAGTAACTGCAGTCTTGCTTTTTTCATTTTTATATTTGAT
>JAYSWW010000207.1:0-1782 GCA_043717805.1 Ferruginibacter sp. | reverse complement strand
TTAATATGGATATTTGGGACGAATTCAACATGCTGGTAAAGCTGGTGGAAAATCCGGATGAAATGAATGAGCAGGAAGAAGACCCGGATGTGTTTTACATTTCACATAATGAAAGCCATATTGACGTAGCCAACTGGATTTATGAGTTTGTAATACTGAGTTTTCCCATGCAGAAAATGTGCAGCGAAGAAAAAATGGGTGGGCCACAATGCAATGCCGAAGTATTAGAAAAGTTGAGGCTGATGGAGCAAAAACAAGAAGAACATAATGCTAATCAATTGTGGAAGGGATTAGAGCAGTTTAAAGTAAAGAAAAAAAGTAAAAATAAATAGATGCTGGATATTAGATACTGGATACCAGATACTGGAATCAAGCAACCAGCATCAAGAATCAAGTTACAAACATCCAGAATCAAGTATCAAAAAATAAAAATTATACATCATGCCAAATCCAAAACGGCGCCATAGTCAGCAACGCAGTGCAAAAAGAAGAACGCACTATAAAGCAACAGCAACCACTTTAAGTGTTGATAAAACAACCGGCGAAACTCATGTACGCCACCGTGCACATGTAAGTGAAGGAAAATTATTTTACAAAGGAAAGTTAGTAGCCGAAAAAGCGCCGCTTAAAGCCTAATTATATTTTCAACTTTGCCATCTAAACTCTAAATTCGTTATCGGATATAGTGTTTAGATTTTTTATTTAAAGCAATTGAAATGAAAATAGGACTTGATATGATGGGCGGCGACTTTGCCCCGTTGGAAGCTGTAAAAGGTGCTGCTGCCTTTTTAAATGAGAATACGGCGGATGTTCAGTTAATTTTAATTGGAGATGAAGCACAATTAAAAACAATTATTACTGCACATTCATTATCTGCAGAAAAATACAGCATCGTTCATACTACTCAGGTAATTGAAATGAACGAACACCCCACCAAAGCTTTAAAAGAAAAAAAAGATTCTTCTATTGCCATAGGTTTTAATTTATTGGCAACAGGAAAAATTGATGCCTTCATAAGTGCCGGTAATACCGGTGCAATGATGGTGGGTTCTCTCTTTAGCATTAAAGCTATTGAAGGCGTATTGCGGCCCACTATTGGAGCCTACCTGCCAAGAGAAGATGGCTCTTTAGGTTTATTAGTTGATGTTGGCCTTAATGCCGATTGCAAACCCGAAAACCTTAACCAGTTTGCTGTATTGGGATCTTTATTTGCACAGCACATTTTAAATTTTGAGAACCCCAAAGTAGGTTTAGTTAATTTAGGTGAAGAAGAAGGCAAAGGCAATTTATTGGCACAGGCAGCCTATCCCCTTTTAAAAGAAAATAAACAACTGAATTTTATTGGCAATATTGAAGGCCGGGATATTTTGCTCAACAAAGCCGATGTATTGGTTTGTGAAGGCTTTACCGGAAACGTAGTGCTGAAATTAGCAGAAAGCATTTACGATATTGTACAGCGCCGCAACATACACGACGAACATTTTGACCGTTTTAATTTTGAACAATACGGCGGCGTACCTGTTTTAGGTGTTGCCAAACCTGTAATTATTGGCCACGGCATCTCCCACGCCACAGCATTTAAAAATATGATACGCATTGCACAGCGCATGATTGAAACTGATTTGCTTGCAAAGATGAAGGACAGTTTTATTGCGTAGTAACACGCCTTGCGGCGTGTTCTTTTTGAATCCGCCAAAGGCGAATTCTTACAAACCACCCATTCAATTCCTGCAAATTATCCCATTTCCTACTCACACCATCTATTTTATGGGCATCATTTTC
>JAYSWW010000206.1:0-11895 GCA_043717805.1 Ferruginibacter sp. | reverse complement strand
GTTATTCCCTGGGGGAATAAATTAGAACTGTTCGGACGAGATATATCCTTACAGATCGCTGATATCAATATTGGTATCTTATATGTTTTTGGTGTAGTAAGTGTAGGTGTATATGGGATCATGATCGGTGCCTGGGCGAGTAATAACAAATTTTCATTGATGGGTGGGTTGCGTGCCGCTTCACAAATCATCAGTTATGAACTTGCCATGGGAATTTCCCTGATAGCATTGTTGATGGTAACTGGTACGCTTAGCCTGAAAGAAATGGTAATTCAGCAGCAAAACGGTTATTGGAATATTGTTTATCAGCCACTGGGGTTTTTGATATTTTTGATTTGTGCATTTGCAGAATGTAACCGCACACCCTTTGATCTGGCAGAAGCCGAAAATGAACTCATTGGCGGTTACCACACAGAGTATTCCTCCATGAAACTTGGATTTTATTTATTTTCCGAATACATCAACATGTTCATAAACAGTGTTATCATGGCAACATTATTCTTTGGCGGCTATGATATTCCTTTTTTGAATGAAGCAAACCTGTCGCCCAATATTGCTGCATTGGTTGGTATCATTGCATTGATGGTAAAAGTGGTTTTCTTTATATTTTTATTTATGTGGGTCAGGTGGACGATACCAAGATTCAGGTACGATCAACTGATGCACCTGGGTTGGAGGATACTGATACCATTGGCATTGTTCAATATGTTGGTAACCGGTGGGGTTATATTATATTTTAATAAATAACAATAGGATTATAAAACATTATTTTTGCAAACCTTTTATAAATGCAAGCATTAACCAACAGAGTAAAAAATGTAAGCCGCAGGCCAATGAGTATGTGGGAGAAGTTGTATCTGCCTGCTATTTTTAAAGGTATGCTGATAACATTCAGCCATATTTTCAAAAAGAAGCCTACCATTAATTATCCTGAAAAAAAGCGCCCGTTCAGTCCGGTTTTTCGTGGACTACAGATATTAAACCGCGATGAAGAAGGCAGGGAGAACTGCACGGCCTGTGGGTTGTGCGCAGTTGCCTGCCCGGCTGAAGCCATCACCATGGAAGCTGCTGAAAGGCAACACGGGGAAGAAAATTTATACCGGGAAGAAAAATATGCAGCTAAATACGAGATCAATATGTTGCGCTGTATCTTTTGTGGTTTGTGTGAAGAAGCCTGTCCCAAAGATGCCATTTACCTGAGTGAAACATTTACTCCGGCCGATTATCAACGCAAACAATTCATTTATAATAAATCAGACCTGTTAATACCGCATCCGAAAGAAAATCCCGAAGCTTATAAAAAAGCCTTGGGCAACAGGCCAAAAAAAGAAGTGGTTCAATAGACAACAACAAAAGATGAATATTACTACATTGTCATTTATTTTATTATCTGTTATGGCCATCATCAGTGCCATCATGATGATACGAAGCAAAAGTCCTGTTCATAGTATTTTATGGCTTATCATTGTTTTCTTTTCAATTTCGGGACATTATGTTTTATTGAATGCTCAATTCCTTGCCATAGTAAATATTATTGTTTATGCGGGAGCCATCATGGTTCTTTTCCTGTTTGTTGTAATGCTTATGAATCTGAATGCAGATACAGAACCTGTAAAAAACTACAGGCTTCAATTGATCGGTGTTATTTCGGGAGGATCCTTGCTGTTGGTTATTTTATCTGCATTGATGAAAATGGAATCTCATCAGCAGGTTCAAATGAAAATAGGAGATGCAGGCCTGATCAGTAACCTGGGTAAAGTATTGTTTACAAATTATGTATTGCCATTTGAGATCAGCAGTGTATTATTTCTGAGTGCAATGATCGGAGCGGTAATAATAGGAACAAAAGAATAATAGTCATGGATATAAAAGCATACATCGTTTTAGCGCTTACGTTGTTTACCATTGGTATCATCGGTGTACTGGTGCGCCGCAATGCAATTATTATTTTTATGTGTGTTGAACTGATGCTCAATGCTGTTAATTTACTGATGGTGGCTTTTTCGAAAATGCATGCAGTAAGCACTGCAGCCAAAGCATCTCCAACATTTGCAGGAGATGCACAGATATTTGTATTTTTTATCATGGTGGTAGCTGCTGCTGAAGTAAGTGTTGGCCTTGCGATCATTGTTATGTTATACAGGAATACCCATTCAGTGGATGTGAATTTTTTAAACAGGTTAAAGAACTAATGAACCGGATAGCATATGAGTAATGTTTTACAAATAGCCTGGCTGATACCGATTTTACCGCTGGTAGGTTTTGTTGTCAATGGAGCAGGGCGCAATGTTTTATCAAAAGGGATCTCCGGTTTTATCGGGAGTGCAGTTGTATTTGCATCCTTCCTTTTAAGCATCTATGTTTTTATCCAGGTTAAAAATGGCAATACACATGTTGCACATTATTTCAATTTCATAAATATCGAATCATTAAAAATTGCATTCGATTTCAAGATCGACCAGCTTTCTTCATTATTCCTTCTGATAATAACCGGTGTTGGATTTTTAATTCATGTGTATTCCACATCATACATGCATGAAGAACCATCAAAGGATTTCGCAAAATATTTTGCTTACCTCAATCTGTTTGTTTTTTCTATGTTGTTGTTGGTAATGGGAGCAAATTATGTGATCATGTTCATTGGTTGGGAAGGTGTGGGGCTTTGCTCTTACCTGCTGATTGGCTATTGGTTTAAGAACAATGATTATACCAATGCTGCCAACAAGGCATTCATCATGAACCGCATTGGTGATCTCGGATTTTTACTCGCAGTATTCTGGTTGATTGCAAAAGTTGGAACGGTTGATTTCAATCAGATATTTACAATTGTAAGTGATCCAAAAACTAATCCACTTACTACTTTTGATATTACTGGTATAACTTTATTGTTATTCATTGGCGCCACTGGTAAAAGTGCACAAATACCTTTATACACCTGGTTGCCGGATGCAATGGCTGGCCCTACACCTGTGAGTGCATTGATACATGCTGCAACGATGGTTACTGCAGGTATCTATATGATCGCAAGAAGCAACATCTTATATACAATGGCTCCGCTAACGCAACATGTTGTTGCAATTGTTGGATTGGCAACAGCTGTATTGGCTGCAACCATAGCATTGAAACAAAACGACATTAAGAAGGTACTGGCATACTCCACCGTTAGCCAGTTGGGATACATGTTCCTGGGATTGGGTGTTGGTGCATATACCGGCGCCGTTTTCCATGTAATGACACACGCTTTCTTCAAAGCATTGTTGTTCCTGGGTGCCGGCAGTGTCATACATGCAATGGGTGGCGAACAGGATATGCGTAACATGGGTGGGTTGAAAAAATATATGAATGTTACCCATCTTACATTTTTACTCGGATGTTTGGCCATTGCAGGAATGCCGCCATTCTCAGGTTTCTTTTCAAAGGATGAGATATTGGCTGCGGCTTTTGCAAACAATCCCATGTTGTGGGGCATTGGAGTTGTGACAGCAATGATGACTGCATTTTATATGTTCCGTTTATATGCCATGACCTTCACAGGAAAATTCCGTGGCACGCATGAACAGGAGCATCACCTGCATGAAAGCCCTGCAGCCATAACCATTCCTCTGATCATTCTTGCCATTCTTGCAGTAATTGGCGGATGGGTAGGTATACCTGAAGTTTTCATGCACGGCGGCCACAGGCTGGAAGCATTTTTAGAACCTGTATTTGCCCAAAGCAATGCCATTACAATCAAACATGAATTAAGCCATTCAACAGAATATATGTTAATGGGAGTTTCTGTTGTTGCTGCATTGCTGTCTTTAATATTTGCCTGGAATAAATTCGGTAAGTATGAGAAGACTGAAACGGCGTCAACAGGTTTTGCAAAATTGCTGGAGAACAAATGGTATGTAGATGAAATTTACAATGCCATTTTCATTCAGCCTTTGAGATCTTTGTCTGCATTTTTTAACAATGTAGTGGAGAAAAAAGGAATTGATGGCGTTGTGAACGGAACAGGCAAACTGGTGAATTATGGGAGTCGCCAGTTGCGGTGGTTACAAAGCGGGCAGGTGGGCGCTTATGTATTGTTAATGGTTTTAGGAATTTTGATTTTATTTATCATACAATTGTTTTTGTAAAAAGATGGGAAATTATATCACATTTCCGGAGTTGCTGATCTGGTTACCGTTGCTGGCCGGGGTATTATGTTTTTTTACAAAACGGGAGCAGGCTGCTAAATCGGTGGCATTGATTTTCTCATTGATCATTTTGGGGATCTCAGCAGCAAGTTTATTTTATACCGGGGCAAAGTTTAACAACTGGAATGCAGTAAATTATTTTTATCCCAATAACATTGGTAATACCTTTTATGTAGGCCTGGATGGCACCGGGCGTTTATTGACTTTTCTTACAGCACTGGCATTTCCAATAATTTTCATTGCTACTTATAAGAACAGTTATAAAAATGCGGCTTCATTTTATGGACTCATGCTCCTCACACAATCGGGTTTGATGGGCGTTTTTTGTGCAATGGATGCCTTGCTTTTTTATTTTTTCTGGGAACTGGCGTTGATACCTGTTTATTTTTTATGCAGTAAATGGGGTGCTGAAAAAAGGATTCAGACAACTTTCAAATTTTTCGTTTATACTTTCACGGGATCTTTATTGATGCTCATTGGTATCATTTATGTTTACCTGCATACAACAGGCCGTATTTTTGATGATGGTTCACAGTCCGCTCATTCTTTTGCACTGAATTCGTTTTACAATGCCTCATTAAGCGGGTCTGAACAAAACTGGTTATTCTGGTTGTTCTTTATTGCTTTTGCTGTTAAAATGCCTGTATTCCCTTTTCATACCTGGCAGCCTGATACCTACGACCAGTCGCCAACTTCAGTGACAATGGTATTGAGTGGCATCATGGTAAAAATGGGTTTGTTTGGAGTGATGCGTTGGCTGATACCGATCTTCCCATTGGCGACCGTAAAGTTCAGTCACATTTTAATGATACTTTCAATTGCGGGAATCATTTATGCCAGTTGTATTGCCATTGTTCAGGATAACCTGAAAAAATTAGTAGCATATTCTTCCATTGCACATATCGGGTTGATGTGTGCGGCAATTTTTGCTATGAACCAGGTTAGTGTGCAGGGAGTCATGTTGCAAATGTTCAATCATGGTATTAACATCATCGGGTTGTGGATAGTGATAGACCTGTTGGAAAAACAAACGGGCGTAAAACAAATTTCAAAATTGAGTGGTGTTGCCAATAAGGCCCCGGTATTAACCATCATGTTGGTGATCATTGCATTGGCAAATATTGCCCTGCCTTTGACCAATGCATTTACAGGAGAATTTTTAATGTTCAGTGGATTGTATAAGTTCAATGGCTGGTATGCAGCAGTTGCAGGGGTTGGGATCATACTTGCAGCCGTTTATACTTTGAATATGATCCAAAAGGTTTTTTATGGCAACAGCAATTCCACCGTTGAATTGCTGAAAGATATTTCATGGAATGAAAAATTCATACTGGGAATGATCGTTTGTTTAATATTTATTATAGGCATTTACCCGCAACCGGTTATTGATCTTACAAAGGAATCGGTTACGTTCCTGGTAAATAAAATAAAATAAAGAGATGACATCTTTTTTTTAATGGCTATGATAAAAAATCAGAAAGATGTCATCTCTATAATCGAAGGGGATAGGTAAATAAAATAGTTTTAGAATTAATTTATGAACGCAATCATATTATCTGCAATCTGGGGAATCGTAATGATGTTTAGTGCTGTGTTTATTAAAAGTAAAGCAGTGCCTAAATACCTTGCACTTGCAGGTGTCATACTGGTCTTTTTTGCCAATGCCATTGAGTTAAACAGTGGCCGGTCGTTCTTTAGCATTGATGTTCATGACATGTTGCATACCGGCAGTTTTAACCTCACTTTTATTGCCATTGCATTGTTTTGTACAGTAATGTATTTTTTGTTGAGCGGAAGTGATATTGAAAAGACAGGGCCTCATGTGGCGGAATATTTCGCACTGATATTTTTTGTTTTATGCGGGGTGGCATTGTGTGCTACATTCAATACACTGCTGATGTTATTCCTGGGTATCGAGATCATGTCAATTCCTTTATACATACTTACCGGAAGCGACAAACGCAATTTAAAAAGCAATGAAGCTGCGCTTAAGTATTTTTTAATGGGGGCATTTTCAACCGGTATCATGTTGATGGGAATCGCTTTTATATACGGGGGCAATCCCAATGCATCTTTTTACATCGATAATCTGCAACTGGGTGTTGGAAAAATGCCTGTATTGATCGCTATAGGGTTGGTTTTCCTGGTAGTTTCACTGTCATTCAAAGTTTCTGCAGCACCTTTTCATTTCTGGACACCGGATGTTTATGATGGTGCTCCAACCGTTTTCACCTCATTCATGAGTACGATCGTAAAAGTGGCCGGATTCTTTGCTTTTGTACGCTTGTTTGAAAATTCATTCGGGGCTATTCACGGGCAATGGCAAAACCTGATCGTTTTTATTACCATCGCAACTTTGCTGATAGGAAATATAACGGCCGTTTTCCAGCAAAGTGTAAAAAGAATGCTTGCCTATTCAAGTATTGCACAGGCAGGATTTATGTTGTTTGCCTTATTTGCGTTGAACACAATGGCAAAAGAGGGATTGATTTTATATGCTGCCGCTTACAGCCTTGCAACCATTGGTATTTTTTCGATCCTTGCAAAGATGAATGATTATACCATCGATGGTTTCAATGGCCTGGGTAAAAACCAACCAATAGTTGCCTTAAGTGCAACTGTATTTTTACTTTCTCTTACCGGTATTCCATTGACCGCCGGATTTCAGAGTAAATTTTACATGCTCATGGCAGCAGTTGAAAACGGCCATCATTTCTGGATCGTGATCGTAGCAGTGATCTTTGCTGCCATCAGTGCTTATTATTATTTCAGAATTATACAGGCAATGTATTTTAAAGAACCATCTGAAGAAAATGCATTTTTGCAGCGCATTACTCCGAACTATAAAATTCTCCTGATCATCACTGCGCTGTTGATCATTGTTTTGGGAATTTATCCTGAACTCATCCTGGGATGGTTATATCATTGATATTTTACCGCTTGTAAAACTATTTGCAAAAACCGTTGCATCCTTATTTATCTTTAGGGTCAATATTTACATATGACCTATAAAGATTCTTTATCACTTTCATGGACAAATATTAAAGGCAATAAATTGCGTTCTGCCATCACTGTATTGATCATTGCCCTGGGAATTTTCGCATTGATCCTGATCATTACCGCAATCAAAGCAGCCAGTAACAGTTTAACTTCAAGTTTTTCAACCATGGGTGCCAATGCTTTTAGCATTAGGTTTAAAGAAAGGAATATCAGGTTCGGCGGTGGCGGAAATGACAACAGGGGGAAAGCAAAAAAGTCAACTTTAAAAGAAAAAAAATCAAATATGGGTATTCCGATCAGCTATGAGGAAGCCCGTGCTTTTAAAGAAAGGTATTCATTCCCGGCAGCCAAAGTCGGTATTGCATTGCGGGGGCCATCCGGGGTAGTGGTAAATACAAATCAAAAGAAAACAAACCCGGATGTAAATGTATATGGTGGGGATGAAAATTACCTTGAATTAAATGCCTACAAAATTGCATATGGAAGGAATTTTACTCAAACCGAAATAGAAACCGGCAGAAATGTTTGTATGATCGGGAGTGGCATTGCTGCAAAATTGTTTGCAGACAACAAAGCAAGGGCAATTGATGTCATTGTATATGTTGATCATATTCCTTACAGGGTCATAGGAGTACTTGAAGAAAAAACTTCCAGTGCCTTTTTTAATACCAGCAAAATAATCATTACGTCTTATAATAATATCAGGCGGCTTTTTTCAACCCAGAATAGTTCTTACAATATTGCTGTTAAGGTTACAGATTTGAAACTGATGGATATGGCTACCGGGGAAGCAAAAGGAACTTTCCGGCCTATCAGAAAACTTCAGACAAAAGATGAGAATAATTTTTTTATTGATAAGAGTGACAGTATAGCTGAATCATTACTTACCAACCTGGGTTTCCTGGAAACCGGTACCATTGGTATTGCATTGATTACCCTTATAGGTGCAGCCATTGGCTTGATGAATATCATGCTGGTTGCAGTGAATGAAAGAACCAAAGAAATAGGTTTGGCAAAAGCCCTGGGGGGTACAAAAAAAGACATCCGGTCACAGTTCCTGTTTGAATCCGTGTTAATTAGTCTAATGGGTGCAATCGTTGGCATCATATCTGGTATTCTGGTGGGAAATCTTGTAGCATTGCTTCTGCATACCGGGTTTGTGATACCCTGGGGTTGGGTAATTGCAGGTATTTTTGTATGTTCATTTGTCGGATTGGCTGCCGGACTTTATCCTGCTTATAAAGCTTCTAAATTAGACCCCATTGTTGCACTCCGGTATGAATAATTTTCAAAAGCAGCGTTCATTTGAAGGGTTTTGTCTAAAATAACAGGAAAAAATAAAAATATTGGTAGCAAAATTGTTGCTTTCAAATATTTTATTAACTTGTGTGTCACGTTTTCGATGACTTTCGAAATCTTTTTATGGATGAAATCTTTTTTTTCATAAAATTGTGTTTACATATTTATTAATAAGCAACTTAACTCTTAACTAATTAAATTAGAATGTTATGGCAGAGACAAGACCGACTGCAACTGTAAAACCGACAACCTCAGTACAGGCAAAAAAATCCAGTAATGTAATTTCTTTGATTGCTCCTGTAGTTTGTGTAATTGCCGGTTACTTAATCTGGAGATTTATTTTAGGAAATCCATCCAATTTTGAAAAAGGAACTGGTGGAGGTTTTTGGCCAGAAAGGGAAGGTCCTCATACCGCTCTAAGCAAAATGTACCTTGGAGGTATCATTGTGCCTATTTTAATTGGTACTTTTTTAACCATGCTCACATTTGTTATTGAAAGGTTTATGACAATAGCAAAAGCCAATGGTTCAGGAAATAATGCAGATTTCATCCGCAAAGTGCAATATCACCTGGCAAATAAAAATGTTGATGCAGCTTTGGCTGAATGTGATAAGCAAAAAGGTTCAGTAGGCAATGTGATGAAATCAGGCCTGCACCGCTATAAAGATATGATCACTAATACAGATCTAAGTACAGAGCAAAAAGTAATGGCAATTCAAAAAGAAGTGGAAGAAGCAACTTCACTGGAACTGCCAATGCTGGAAAAGAACCTGGTGTTTTTATCTACCATCGCATCAATCGCAACACTGCTTGGTTTGTTGGGAACGGTATTGGGGATGATCCGTGCGTTTTCTAACCTGGGCGCCGATAGTGGTGGTAGTGGTGCCGCAGCACAGTTATCAGTTGGTATTTCCGAAGCATTGTACAATACGGCTTTGGGTATTGGTACATCTGCATTTGCAATCGTTTTTTATAACATCTTCACTACTAAAATTGACGGCATCACTTATGGTATTGATGAATCTGGTTTTACTTTAACACAAACTTTTGCTTCCCTGTATAAATAATGTATGGAAGCAACCCTGTTTTGCATCTTTAAAGTAATATCATAAAAAATTAAAAGGAATGCCAAAAGTTAAAATACCACGTAAAAGCACCAACATTGATATGACGGCAATGTGTGATGTGGCCTTCTTGTTGTTGTCGTTCTTTATATTGGCAACCAAACAAAAACCACCCGAAGTACTTGCCGTTTCTACACCATCTTCAATCTCTGCAAAGGCTGTACCTGATAAATCTTTCATTATAACTCTTACCAAAGAAGGAAAGGCTTTTCTGATGTTGGGTGATGAAACAAAAAAAGCAGATATATTAAGCAATATTAATACCAGCAGGGCTTTAGGGCTTTCCCCTGCTGAATTGGCCAAATGGAACAAGATTGAATTCATTGGGCTTCCTTTGAACCAGATCAAAGGTTATTTAGCCCTGTCATCCCCGATTTCACCTGAAAAAATGCCGGGTATACCAACTGACAGTACCAACAATGAAATGGTAGACTGGATGCGCAGTATAACGAATGTTTATGCAGGAGGCGACCAAAGTAAACTGGAACAAATGATACTGGTAAAAGGAGACAATGCAACCTTGTATCCTGTATTTAAAAATATCAAAGACGCTTTTAAAAAGGCAGATATTTATAAGTTCAGGATCGTAACAGCCGGTGAAACAGTTCCAATGGGCTCAGAATTATATTTAGAGTCGAAGAAGAAATAGTAACCAATTAAAATTAAAAAAAATTGCCATGGCAGAAATGGATACATCGTCGGGTGGCGGTCATAAGAAAGGCCCCGGCGTCAAAAAATCAAAAAAACAATCTACCCGTGTAGACCTTACACCCATGGTGGATCTGGGTTTTCTGCTCATAACTTTCTTTGTGTTTACAACAACTATGAGCCAGTCTACTGCTATGAATATGAATGAACCAAAGGATGATCCGGAACAGCAACTGAAAGTAAAGAATTCAGGCGCTATGACAATATTATTGGGAAAGTCTGACAAGGTTTATTATTATTATGGACAATTGGAAGCTGATAAATTAAGTGAGCAATTCAAGAGTGCGAATTTTAAAGAAATACGTCAATTGATCGTTGATAAAAAGAAAGCCACTCCATTGGGAGACCTTATGTATATTATCAAATCAGATAAATTATCAACTTTTAAAAATGCAATTGATATACTGGATGAAATGTCGATATGTGCAGTTCCTGCAGGTCACTATGCTGAAGTGGATATGACTGATACCGAGGAATTACTCATTAATAAAACGGAAGAGGCAAACGGTATCAAATAATTTATGGATTTGGTACGATTTTGAATCTAATTAACCAAAGAGATTACAATGGAAGCAAATAAGATTTTAAACGCTGATATACTTGATATTATTTTTGAAGGAAAGAATAAATCATATGGCGCTTATGAATTGAGAAAAACATACAATTCCCGTTTAACAAAGGCATTGATCTATACGGCATCCCTGTTATTGCTTATCTTTTTGGGATCGGTTTTTGCCAACATAGTAAATAAAAACAACAAAAATGAAACCCTTGATGTAAAAGACATTGAAATGGCGCAAACCAGGAAAGATGAACCGCCACCACCACCTCCACCACCACCTCCTCCAACACCTCCGCCACCACCGGAAGTGAACCAGGTTAAATTTACACCTCCTGAAATTGTAAAAGATGAAGAGGTGAAACCCGATGAAAAGATTGAAGAGATCAAGGAAGACCAGGTGATCAGTACCAAAACTGTTGAAAGTGACAATAAAGTTGCCATCGTTCAGGCACCTGTAGAAGATAAAGGGTCACAGGTTGTTGAAACACCAAAAGAAGATGATGAAAATAAGGTGTTCAATAAAGTAGAAGTAGAAGCTTCTTTTCCCGGTGGCGATGCTGCCTGGGCAAGATATCTCCACAATAATCTTGATTCAAATACACCCATCGACAACGGAGCTCCGGAAGGTACATATACTGTTATTGTTCGTTTCATTGTAAGTAAAGACGGCAGCATCAGCGATGTAGTAGCCGAAACAAAAATGGGATATGGTATGGAAGCAGAAGCGGTTAAAATTATTAAGAAAGGGCCTTCCTGGAAACCCGCTTTGCAAAACGGGCGCAATGTAAATGCTTATCGTCGCCAGCCGATCACATTTGTGGTTTCTGAAGGCAATTAAAAAAATACATAAAATAATGATTGACCTCCCGTTTTTTCCGGGAGGTTTTTTTATGTCTTATATATTTTGTTTAAGAAAGATTGATCGGGTTGATTGATTTTATGAATTGGTATTTTGAAATGAAGCTGAATTTTTACCAATCATCGGTAAAGTATATATTTTTTCTATGAAAAGTCATATTAC
>JAYSWW010000205.1:0-4626 GCA_043717805.1 Ferruginibacter sp. | reverse complement strand
TCTCATATTCCATTACCCCCGGTTTTATGAATTTCAGCAACCGCCTGAATGTTTGATCGGTAATATCTATTGCTTTTTGAATTACTTCAACTTCCAAAGCTGACTTTACAGCTCTTAGTTCTTTCAGGATTTTAGCACTGCGTTTATAATTATGCAAAGGGTACCGTTGTTTCATCATTTCAGCATAACGATAATCTCTCACTGCAACCAGGTTAGACTTACGGTCATTTTCATTGCTGTTAAGGTAGATGGTTTGAGCCATGTGTATCCAGGGTTGAAGCATACCATCCAGGACATCCAGCCATACGATCGTTTTTACACCTGAAACAGACTGAGCTTCATGTACCCTTAAGCGATGGCCATCCCATTTTTCTTTCAGTTCATTGGGACGAACAACAACAAGCACTTCACGGTATTTGGGATCAGGATTATCAGGCAATAAAATCAGCATGGTATCTTCCTGCTCGATCCCTGTCAGCCAGAAAAGATCGGAATTCTGTTTGAATTTGAATAGCTGGTCTCCATTGGTGGGTAATTCATCGTTGCTGTTAAAAATAGCAATTGAATTTTTATCCATTTGTGCCACAAATCTATTACGGTTCTGGATAAATATTTCGGGATTTAAAGGAAGATATTTCATTACTGATTAATTAATTAGGTTATAAAAAAGTGCCCGTGAATATAAAAATGCAATATACGTTTTAATAATTTTTCATATTATCCCGATTTTGAATAAAACTACTTAAAAATAATCTTCATTCAACATTCATACAATTTAACAAGACAGCATTTAATAAAAACATATCGTATTAAAGATTTACAAAGGAAATCAATAAAATGCAATGATTTTGATGATTAAACCCGGCATTTGTTATTTTTTTTATTTTATTGATATACTAACTTTGCCGCGTAACAAAACGCTTGCTATGTCAGTAAATTTAATGCTGGAAGCACCAATAGGTGCCCTGGCAGAAATGGGTCTGCAAACGACTCTTCCCATACATTACCAATTAAACCCCGAGAAACTAACCGAACAAACTGTAAAACGCAATGAAGGCGTTTTAAATGACACTGGGGCACTTGTGATCAAAACCGGGAAATTCACCGGCCGGAGCCCGAAAGATAAGTTTACAGTAAAGGATGAATTGACTGCTGATACTGTTCATTGGAATAATTTCAATATCCCCATGGAAGAGAAATATTTCTTCCAGTTAAAGGAAAAAATGATCCAATATCTTTCAGGAAAAGAAATATGGGTTCGTGATTGTATTGCATGTGCCAATGAAGATTATCGATTGAGGTTACGGGTTATCAATGAAAATCCATGGAGTAATTTATTTTGTTATAATATGTTCATAAGACCTACCGAAAGTGAACTGGACAATTTTTTGGCACACTGGCATATTATCCAGGCTCCCGGTTTTAAAGCCAACCCTGCAGTTGACGGTACAGCCTCTGAAAATTTTGCCGTACTTAGCTTTAAACATAAAACCATTTTAATTGGAGGTACAGGATACACAGGTGAAATGAAAAAAGGAATTTTCACTATGTTGAATTTTGTACTCCCTCAAAGGGCAGATGTACTTAGTATGCATTGCAGCGCCAATATGGGCAAAAATGGAGATACTGCAGTATTCTTTGGTTTGAGCGGAACTGGTAAGACCACATTAAGCGCAGATCCTAACAGGTTCCTTATAGGAGACGATGAACATGGCTGGACAAATGACAGTGTATTTAATTTTGAAGGAGGTTGTTATGCCAAAACAATAGATCTCAGTGAAGAAAAAGAACCTGAGATCTTTCATGCAATCAGGCCGGGAGCATTGGTTGAAAATGTTACATTTATTCCGGGTTCCAATACCATTGATTTCAGCAGCAAAGCCATCACTGAAAATACAAGGGTAAGTTACCCCTTGTCATTTATCAGCAATGCTTTAGAACCTTCAATTGGCAAAAAACCAAAAAATATTTTCTTCTTAACTGCAGATGCTTATGGTATATTGCCTCCTGTAAGTAAGCTTACAGCCGGACAAGCGATGTATCAATTTATAAGCGGGTATACTGCAAAGGTAGCAGGAACAGAAGCAGGTGTTAAAGAACCTCAGAGTACTTTCAGCGCCTGTTTTGGCGCACCTTTTTTGCCATTGCATCCAGGGAAGTATGCAGCTATGCTTGGTAAAAAAATGAAAGAACACAACGTGAATGTCTGGATGATCAATACCGGGTGGAGCGGTGGACCCTATGGTATTGGACAACGGATGAAACTTCCTTATACCCGTGCAATGATAACGGCAGCGCTGGAAGGAAAACTGGATAACGTTTCTTTTGAAGCCCATCCGGTATTTGGTATGTTAATGCCAACCGGGTGTCCCGGCGTTCCAACCGAAGTTTTAAACCCCCGGAATACCTGGAAAGACTCCGCTGAATATGATAATAAAGCAAAGCAACTTGCGATGGAGTTTATAAAGAATTTTGAAAAATATGCTTCCGGAGTTGAAGAAGAAATTCTTGCTGCTGCACCTAAAGTTTAATACCAAAACTATCTATATAAAGAAAAAGTCCTGGAAATTTCCGGGACTTTTTTATTCGTTCAAGTGGTTTAAAGGTTTAAAATCGTTTAAGGGTTCTTAACCTTTAAACTATTTAAACGGTTTTTAAACGATTTATAAACCTTCTTTAAAAGACCATCTCCGATATTTCACCTTCCACAATTAATTTACCGGTAGTTTTATTTTTTATCTCCTCGACTGATACACCCGGGGCTCTCTCAAGTAACTTAAACCCATTATCAGTAACTTCAATGAAAGCCAGATCGCTTACAATTTTTTTAATGCAGCGACGCCCGGTCAGAGGAAGAGTACATTGAGAAAGTAACTTGCTCTCCCCTTTTGGATTTGTATGCATCATGGCAACGATGATATTCTTTGCACTGGCTACAAGGTCCATTGCCCCTCCCATTCCCTTAACCATTTTTCCGGGTATCTTCCAGTTTGCTATATCGCCTTGTTCACTTACTTCCATTGCACCCAACACGGTGAGGTCTACTTTTCCCGAGCGGATCATTCCAAAACTCATGGCACTATCGAAAAAAGCAGATCCCGGCAAAGTTGTTATTGTTTGTTTACCGGCATTGATAAGATCGGCATCTTCTTTTCCTTCTTCCGGAAAAGGCCCCATTCCCAACAATCCATTTTCACTTTGCAGCACTACATTCATTCCTTGAGGAATATAATTGGCTACCAGTGTAGGAATACCAATACCAAGATTAACATAGTATCCATCCTGTAATTCTTTTGCAATGCGTTGTGCTATTTGATATTTATCGAGTGCCATTTTAATTGCTTAAGCAAAGTTTATTTTGAATTGGTTATTGGTTCTTAGCTTTTCTTACAGTTCTTTGTTCTATACGCTTCTCATAATTTTTCCCCTGGAAAATTCTATTTACATATATACCAGGTGTATGAATATTATTGGGATCAAGTTCTCCTGCAGGTACCAGTTCTTCTACTTCTGCTATTGTTACTCTTCCTGCCATGGCCATCAATGGATTGAAATTCCTGGCTGTGTCTTTAAAAACAAGGTTTCCATGCGTGTCGCCCTTCCAGGCTTTTACAATGGCAAAATCAGCATCAAATGCCAACTCCATTAAATATTCTTTGCCATTAAAATTCCTGACTTCTTTTCCCGCAGCCACTTCAGTTCCAACACCGGCGGGAGTATATACAGCCGGCATGCCATATCCGGCTGCCATGCAACGGGTAGCCAGTGTACCCTGTGGTATCAATTCCACTTCAAGTTCACCACTCAGCAATTGTCTTTCAAATTCTGCATTTTCACCTACATAAGATGAGATCATTTTTTTTACCTGCTTTTGTTGAAGCATCAGCCCGATTCCAAAGTCATCTACTCCTGCATTGTTAGAAATACAGGTTAAATTCACAGGCCTTTTTTTTACAAGCGCCGTTATACAGTTTTCGGGAATACCGCATAAACCAAATCCGCCAAGCATGAGTACACTTCCATCACCGATGTCACTAACTGCCTGTTCAGCATCTTGATAAACTTTATTCATACAAATTTATTAGAGTGTTTTAAATGCTGGTTTTGCCTTAGCTTTTTCACGTTGTTTTCTTGCAACCATACTATCGATCATATTTGTCATTAATTCCTTGTGGTTGGTATACCAGGTAAAACTTTTATCAAATTGCTCCCTGCTTGTCTGATGCAATTTAAATATCTTATCCTGCAACTTTATGTTCTCAAATACATCATTCGTGTTGCTGTCCTTTTTTAAATGATCTGTTGTATAAACATCTGCTCTCAGGTAATCCCAAAAAACATCCTGCATTTTTTCAGGTTTCAGTATTCCGGGTGGAAATTTATTTTGATTTGTACAGGAAAATATGAATCCCGACAGAATGATCAATATAACATACCTCATTTCAGTTCATCTTTATATTTTCCTGCATTGGTAAGATCAAGTAAGGGCAGTAGTTCCAATGCCCTTGCCTTATCAGGGGGAGACGCTTTTGAAAACACCTTTATCAATTCAGTGGATTTTCCCTGGAAGAAAAACTGGCTGATCATTTTATTTGGGTTCTCGGTATTGAAGCTGTTAAGCTGGTT
>JAYSWW010000204.1:0-11917 GCA_043717805.1 Ferruginibacter sp. | reverse complement strand
GGGCTGCCGTATAACCATCCATAACAGGCATCTGGATATCCATAAGAACAAGATCAAATGATTGTTTTTTTAATAGCTCAATGACTTCTTCTCCGTTTTGAGCGATCGCATGTTTTACATTCCATTGTTTAAAAATATACTGAAGCAACAGTTGATTCATTTTGTTGTCTTCAGCAGCCAGTATAAAACATTCGGGGTCAAAAATTATATCCTCTGTTGAGTTTTCAGGCAATGATTTTGAAATATTTCTTTCTTTATTCAACTGATAGGGTATGTAAAATGAAAATGAAGATCCTTTTTCGGGCTCACTTTCAACGGAAATATTACCTCCCTGCATTTCCACTAATTTTTTTACAATGCTTAATCCCAGGCCGGTGCCACCATAGTTTTTTGTTGTTTTGCTGTCTGCCTGTTCAAATCTCTCAAAAATAGTTTCTAGTTTTTCCGGGGGAATCCCGATACCGGTATCCTGAACTTTGAAATTCAAAATGAAATTATTTCCCGATTTATTTGATTGTTTGATAAAGAGCTGAATGGAACCTTTGTCAGTAAATTTAAAGGCGTTTCCAACGAGGTTGGTTAATATTTGTTTTAAGCGTTCTTCATCTCCAATAATGATCTCAGGAACTTCTTTATCTATATGATAGGTAAAATCAATTTTTTTAACCTTGCTTTCATTGTAGAACATCATTTCTAAATAGTAACACAATTCACGAACGTTAAATGGTTCATCTTGAAAATTGAGCCTGCCTGCTTCAATTTTTGAAATGTCAAGAATGTCATTTACAATGTGTAATAAATTTTCCCCGGATGTTTTAATGTGACTTACAAATTGCTCCTGGTCTGAAATAAGCGGAGTTTTTTGTAACAGGTTGGTAAAGCCAATGATGGAATTTACAGGCGTTCTTATTTCGTGGCTCATATTTGCCAGGAATTGTTCTTTGATATTTGCAGCATTGTCGGCATTTATTTTTGACAATTCAAGTGCTTTGATGAGCCTGCTGTTTCTTAATAAGTGTATGATGATGATGGTACACAATAATAAAATGGCACCTAATGCCAGTAATGTAAGTGCTTTACTGGTAAACATGGCTTGCCTGGAAACCGCAAAATTTTGGTTTATTTTTTTTTGAAGCTCATTTTCTGCCTGGATCTGTAAAGAAAGGGCTGTTACATATATACTGTCATTTAAAAGCTTGTTTTTTGTTGAAAACAACATTTCATTTGCTTTCAGTTTATTATTTGCAGAATCTGAAATTGTATTTAAAAATGCAGTTTTATTTTTTATCAGCAATGAAAGCCGGTTTATATTATCCTGTATTTTGATGCTTTTGGTCAGTTGAGTGATCAACTGCATATTTTGATTCATTTTTTGAATGGCATCATCTTTTTCTTTAAGCAGATTTTCATTATTCACATTAGCCGGAGTACTAAAACTATTTTCGGCCGTATAAATGTTATTTATTATTTCCTGCAGCGCATTGTTAATCTGGAAAATTCGCCCGGCCAATTCGTTCCCTTTTTGTAATTCATAAATACTGTTGGTTGACCTGGTGTTCATAAAGAATAAAATGCTCATCAACATCAGTGCAAACAAAGTGATGAATAAGAATGAGCGTTTCTTTATGAATTTTGGTGCCAGCATTTATAAGATTTATTAAAACAATTTTATTTTTTTTAAAAATTGGGTTCTGTAAGTTTCAGCAAGTGGTATGGAAGAACCGCCGATATTTAACAAACCATCTTCTATGGATTCTACTTTTGACAAAGCGACTATGTAACTCCTGTGAACCCTGATAAAATTATTGGTGTCTAATTTATCTTCCAGTTGCTTCAGGGTAGAATGAACAATATGCCACTTTCCATTTACTTTTATTTTCACATAATCTCCCATTGCTTCTATCCAGAAAATATCGCTGCAATTTATCTTATTGATCACTTTGTTCTCCTTGATAAAAATGAAGTCTGAAGCTACATTGTTTATTTCTGTGTTCTTGCGTTGCATGATCTCTTCTGCAATAGAAACGGCCTGTAAAAACCTTTGTAAGGTTATGGGTTTTATTAAATAATCTGCCACACAAAGTTCAAAAGCCTCTGCTGCATATTTTTTTTGAGAAGAAGTAAAAATAACAATGGGTTTTACACGAAGGGATTTTACCAATTCAAGTCCCGACATTCCAGGCATTTCAATGTCCAAAAATACCAGGTCTACCTGGTTCGAATTGATAAAATCAAATGCTTCAGAGGCATTGCTGCATTCCCCGACTATTGAAAGGCTTTTTAACTGACTGGCAAGTTGTTTCAGTGTAAGGCTTGCCAGAGGATTATCATCTACAATCAGACAATTCATTTTAAAGTATTAGCTGTAAATATAAAATAAATACAACTAATATGTTCAGCACCCAAAATACTTTATTATTAAAGTTACACGGTCAATTGAGCAAGTCTTATTCATCATCAATCTGCTGATCAAAAGAAATACAGCGCCTGTTATGAATTTCCAAATAAAATAAACAAATAACTTTATCTACCATTTACATAAAGGTCCGGGAAGAAAAACACTGTTTTGTTTCGTGAAAAACAACGTCATTTTTACTTTAATTTAAAAGGCATGATCGGTAAATTCGTCCATGCATCCGTACCATATACCTATTTGGAAAGCAGCACCTTTCTGCAGGTTATTATTGCCATTGATAACCGGTATTGTAATGCAATGGTATACACGGTTTTCCCCGGGCTTAATGCTTGTTTCTCTTAGTTGTTTTCTGCTTTCATATATTTTAATGCAGTTTTTGGCTATTGAGATCCGCTATAAGCTGCGATCATACCAGGGAATATTGCTGCATATTATTATTGCAGTTTTTGCTATGATATTAACCTGGCAACAGGATATACGTAGCCACAGAAAATGGTTCGGTCATATTTATCATAACAACGATCCATTGCTGATTCGTTTATCTGAACCTTTAACCGAAAAAGCAAAGTCTTTTAAATGCGAAGGGATTGTAGAAGCTGTATTCCAAAACAATATTATGATACCGGCAGCAGGCAAAATACTGATCTATTTTTCCAGGGATTCAGTTGTTTCATTGTTAAACTATGGAGACCGGATATTGCTGAATAAACCTTTGCAGCGTATCCGGAATTCAGGAAACCCCGGCGCATTCAATTACGAACGATATGCAGCATTTCAGCAAATATTTCACAATGTTTATATAAAGGGAAATGAATTTCTATTATTGAAACATAGTAGCATCAACCCGGTCCGGGCTTTTATTTTTTCATCAAAGAAATATGTTTTAGCAGTGCTGCAAAAATATTTGTCACCCGATAAAAATATTCTTGGCATTGCTGAAGCATTGCTGATCGGCTATAAGGAAGACCTGGATAAAGACCTTGTGCAGGCTTACAGCAATACTGGAGTTGTGCATATTATTGCCATATCGGGTCTGCATCTTGGGTTGATTTATGTAATGCTGGTTTGGATCTTTGACCGTTTGCCTTTGATAAAAAGATCCCGGTTTTTAAAAGTTTCACTTATCCTGGGAAGTTTGTGGTTTTTTGCATTGTTAACAGGTGCTTCGGCTTCTGTTTTAAGAAGTGCGGTCATGTTTACATGTATAGTTGTCGGAAAAAATTTCTTTACACAATCTTCTATTTATAATTCACTGGCCGCATCTGCTTTTATATTGTTGTGTTACAACCCTTTTCTTTTATGGGATGTAGGGTTTCAGTTGAGTTACATGGCAGTGATCGGTATTGTCTGGTTACAAAAAGAGATCTATCACATCATTTTTATAAAAAACAGGCAATTGGATAAAGTATGGAACATGGCAGCAGTTACGGTTGCTGCCCAGGTCATTACCTTTCCTGTTTGCATCTATTATTTTCACCAGTTTCCCAATTTATTTTTGATAACCAATTTGCTGGCAGTACCATTGTCAACTGTTATTCTTTTTGCAGAAATTATTTTAATTGCATTTTCATGGATCGGTATTGCAGGTATATATGCCGGAAAAATGATCAGCCTGCTTATATGGCTGATGAATCTTATCATTCAAACCTGCAACCATTTTCCGTTTTCAAGAATGGATCATTTGAATTCATCTGTATTAAGTACATGGCTAATGTACCTCGTTGTAATTGGTTCCTGTTGTTGGTTAATGTATCAAAACAAAAAAATGTTGAAGGTTGCAATCATTGGTTTATTGGGGTTTGTTTTCCTTCAGTCAATAATAAAAATTGATCTTTACCGGCAGAAGAAGATCATCATTTACAATGTGCCGCAACACAAAGCCATAGATTTTGTTTACCGTAATAAATTTTTATTTTCCGGCGACAGCATTTTAATGGATGACGGAATTCTACAGAATTTCCATTTAAAACCTGCCCGTATTAACCTGCAACTTGATAAAAAGGAAGATGTACTGCCCGGCCTTCAGCATAAAAATAATTACTGGAAATTCTTTGGTAAAAAAATAATTATGGTCGACTCAACGGTTTATTATGAACCGCAGGTAAATAGACTTGAAGTAGATTTATTGATTATTTCTAAAAATCCTGCTCTCAGAATCTCCGCTATTACTGCTGCCATCAGGCCTTCTGTTGTAGTATTTGATGCTTCTAACAGTTTGTGGAAAATTGCCAACTGGAAAAAAGAATGCTTAACGTTAGCTTTGCCGTACTTTTCAATACCTGAACAGGGCGCTTATGTTTTGAATATTGAATAGCATACAGCTCATCCATTCATCAACTTATTAAATCCGGGCCGGCAGGCAGTTAACGGTATTATGAAAAAAATACATTCAGCACTCATTTCTGTTTTTTACAAAGACGGCCTGGAAAATATAATTCGTCAATTGAATGACCTGGGCGTTACCATTTACAGTACCGGGGGCACCCAAAAATTTATAGAAGGTCTGAAAGTGCCATGTATTCCCGTGGAATCATTGACCACTTATCCATCCATCCTGGGTGGCAGGGTTAAAACACTTCATCCATCAGTATTTGGTGGCATCCTTGGAAGAAGGGACAATGAAACAGACCTGAAAGAAATGAAAGAATTTCACATTCCCGAAATTGACCTGGTGATCGTTGATCTGTATCCATTTGAAGAAACTGTAAGTGCCGGTAATGAAGAAAAGCTGGTAATTGAAAAAATTGATATTGGCGGCCCCTCAATGATCAGGGCCGCGGCCAAGAATTTCAATGACCTGTTGGTAGTGGCAGCCAAAAAAGATTATGGAATGCTGGAGAACCTGCTGACAACACAAAAAGGGGAAACCAGTATTGAACAAAGAAAATATTTTGCTGCAAAGGCTTTTGAAACAGTTGCTCATTACGATGTTGCCATTGCAAAATATTTCAACAAAACAGACCCATTGTATTTTTTAGAGTCCGTTACAAACCCGGTATCACTTCGTTACGGAGAAAATCCCCAGCAGGCAGGTATTTTTTATGGCGATCTATCAGCATTGTTTGACCAGTTGAATGGGAAAACACTTTCTTATAATAACCTGGTGGATGTTGATGCAGCCATGGCACTTACCAGGGAATTCAGTGCAACTGAAACAATATTTGCGATCCTCAAACATACCAATGTGTGTGGTATAAGCAGCAGGGCATCTGTGAAAGAAGGCTGGGATGCTGCATTGGCAGGCGATCCGGAAAGTGCATTCGGCGGTGTATTGGTATGCAATGCTGAAATTGACAAAGCAACAGCAGACGCTGTCAATGAAATATTCTTTGAAGTGTTGATCGCACCATCTTTCAATACAGAGGCATTGGAAATATTAAAAACAAAAAAGAACAGAATTGTTTTACAACTAAAGGCACAGCCTGAAAATAAGGAGCAATATAAGTCTGTGCTTAATGGAATATTGGTGCAGGGGTTGGATGAAGGTAATTTTGAAGACTGGAAAGAATCAGGCGGAAGGGAAACTACAACTCTGGAAAAAGAAGATCTGAAATTTGCAAACATCATTTGCAAACATCTTAAAAGCAATGCCATTGCGCTGGTGAAAAATAAACAACTCATTGGTAAAGGTTGCGGTCAAACGAGCCGTATTGATGCTCTCCGGCATGCGTTGGAAAAAGCTACACAGTTTAATTTTGATCTCAATGGTGCAGTATTGGCAAGCGATGCATTTTTTCCTTTTGATGATTGCGTAAAAATTGCACACAAAGCAGGTATTGAATCATTTATTCAACCAGGAGGTTCGATCAGGGATGCTGATTCAATTGCTTACTGCAAAGAAAACAGCCTTGCCATGGTGCTAACAGGTATGCGGCATTTCAGGCACTAGTAATCTGATACAGTCTAAATCAATAAATCTGAATCTGTTTATTATCCTAAAAATGCATAAATTTCACCTTCTCAAATAAACGGGCAGTTGCTGCTGCGAAAAAATAATCAATTCATCCATGCAGGGTATACAAAAATCAGACGGGAAAGGGAAGGGATACCTTGCACTTTTTATTACAAGTGTTGTGTGGGGCACTACCTGGGTTGCCAGTAAGATAGGGGTTACTGAAATTCCGGCTTTGCAGATGGCGTATATCAGGCAACTGATAGCGGGAATCTGTTTTGTTGTTTTTTTTATGTTCTATAAAAAATTCCCATTACCAACCGCCAAACAATTTCGCTGGATCACAGTAATGGCAATATTGATGTTTGTCTTTGCGAACGGGCTCAGTACATGGAGCTTAAAATTTATACCAACGGGGCTCAGTGCCCTGATAGGTGCTTTGTATCCATTAAGTGTTGTAATCATAGAAAGGGTTTTTTATAAAAGCAAGCGAATGACCATTCTTACTTTTCTGGGATTGTTTTTAGGCATAACAGGTGTTGGAATCGTTTTTTATGAAAATGCATTTAACAGCAATGGCTTGTCTTTTGGAATTGGCCTTACCTTATCTGTGATTGCTATGTTATCCTGGAGCTTTGGTACAATTTTCATCACAAGGAACAAGGCGAATATAGATCCGTATTATGGCACCGGATGGCAAATGCTTATTAGTGCAGTTATTTTAATGTTCATTGCTGAGGCAACACAACCTACAGTTCATCTGAATGAAATTTCTTTAAAAGTATGGATGGTGATCTTGTACCTTGTTATATTTGGTTCTATAATCAGTTTTGTTGCATTTATTTATTCAATGAAGAAATTACCGGCTGCCGTGTCTTCCCTCTATGCTTACATCAATCCACTTGTTGCAATGGTAACGGCCGCCATTGTGCTGGATGAAAAACTTACTATAAATATTTTATGGGGTGCAATAGTAACTTTAATAGGTGTGTTCCTGGTCAATTACAGCATCAAGAAAAGTTCAAAAGTTATCCTGGAACCTGAGATATGAACTTTTTTTGAGAATATCAAAGTGACATATTGAATCTTTACCTGCTGCGATTTTCATCTCCCTCTCCTCTGGAGAGGGTTGGGGTGAGGTGTTATAACAATCTTTGAAACGCTTTTTGTAATTTATGTTGTAACCTGGGATATGAATTTTATGTACATTTCTTTCCATCCGGCAAATTGTTTATCTGTACCCAGGAAATTATTGTGAAAAATACTGATAAGGTTTCCGTTTTCTTTTTTGCAAACTTCCAGGTAATGCATGATCTCTTCATAAGCATCTTCCGCATCCAGGTGTTGTTCATAAAAACTATTGGCATCCATAAAACAAAATGGATGCAAGCGGAGTGTTGTGGCTCTTTCTTCTTTTAAATGATACCAGTAAAAAGAAGAAGCAACAGAAGCTCTGAAACCATTGATACTGCCGTATCCCATACTGTAATCATTTTCAATACCGGCTTCTGTTAATTTTTCAAAAGTACCGGGCAATGAGAATTTTATATAATGCTGCCTTGAATCATTGATATGAATGTCTGCAGCTGTCTCCAGTATTTTTTTTTCTCTTTTAAGAATTGATACATCAGACTGGCTTCTCCAGGAAGGGTGAATGCCTATCCTGTATTTTATTGCATGGCGTTTTATCAATTGCCACATGGCATTTGAATACGGAGAGATGTTTTTATCATACTTACTGCCCGTTGTGGCCACCAGGAAAAAATAAATGGGCTCGGTTTTTTTTTCGTTGTGCAACTGTTGCAGGAAAGCATAACTGTCGAATGGGTCTTTTTCCAGGTTCAACAACACTTTTAATCTTTCCAGTGAGGGAGATTTGAGAAAGCCGCCAAGGTTTCTCAGCAATCCTTTGTGTTTATATGAATAAGCAATGTCAATATCGTAAGTAGGAATGAAGTTAAAAGTTGAAAACTTAAAGCCAATGGTTGGATAGAAGGCTTTCAAAGAGTTTGAAAAATCTCTTAACCAGGTATTGATCAGCGGTTGATTCAAAAATCCTTCTTTAAAGGCCAGTGAGTTCTCGTGTGCAAACCTGCCATACATATCCAATTCATGCGGAAGGTATTCTTCATATCGGCTGATCAGGTAAAAGGATGCCGCAAAAATATCAAAGGGAAAATCTGAATCAACTGTTTCAAAAAAAGCCTTGTAACCATTTGTTTCAAAACAAAGAGGAGATTGAACATTTATCCCATCTTCAAAAAGCAACGGATGATTTTTTAAGTTGAAAGCATGATCAAATTCCAGGTCACTGTAATTGATCTTTGGGCCTTCATGGTTTTTAAAATATTCTGAATCAATTGTGATGCTGTGTGAACATCCGAGTTGTTCATTAAAAATAAAATTGCAGATATACTGCAATCTTGTTGATGAAATATATGAGTAGATAAGAATCATTTAATCACAAATAGAATGAGCCTGTAGATCCGGCAATTCATTAATTCTTAATTTTAAATTGCTCTTTCCACATCTGGTTGAAAGTTTTCGTACTGAAATTTAATTCACCACGGTTCTTTTGCCAGTCTTTGAACAATCCATTTACAATTTTATTTTTCAGTTTACCATTCCCCATATTCATCAGGCTCCTTTTGGTACTGGCTATTTGCCAAAACTTCCACGCTGCCCGTTCGGTAAAAGTTGTGTGACCCGTTTCCACCGATTCCTGCCTGTTATCCAGTAACAATTCATGCAGGTTTATTTTTACGGCACAAACTTCTGTACAATTTCCACAAAGCGATGATGCAAAACTCAAGTGCCTGAAATCTTCCATGCCCTGCAGGTTTGGTGTAATAACACTGCCGATCGGCCCGCTGTACGTGGCGCCATAAGCATGACCGCCAATGTTTTTATAAACAGGGCAGGCATTCAGGCAGGCACCACAGCGTATGCAATAAAGGCTTTCCCGTTGTTTTGGATTCTTTAAAATATTGGTACGTTCATTGTCCAACAGGATCACATACATTTCTTCAGGCCCGTCTGTTTCGTTTTTCTGTCTTGGTCCTGTAACAATACTGTTGTAAACTGTTATTTTTTGCCCGGTTCCGAAAGTGCTCAGCAATGGCCAGAATAAAGCAAGATCTGTAACCGATGGTATCATTTTTTCAATGCCAACAATTACAATATGTGTTTTTGGAAAAGAACAACTCAGTCTTGCATTGCCTTCATTTTCTGTAACTGCAATGGCACCAATATCACTGATGATAAAGTTGGCACCCGTAACTCCAACTTCAGCTTCCACATATTTTTTTCTTAAAATATTTCTTGCAACCAATGTAAGTTCTTCGGGAGTAAGTTTTGGATCTGTTCCCAGTTTTTCTGCAAATAGTTTTGCCACATCTTCCTTACTCTTATGCATGGCCGGAGTTACAATATGATAGGGCGCCTCGCCATCAAGTTGTTGAATGTATTCGCCAAGGTCGGTTTCAATGCTTTCAATGCCATTTTTTTTAAGTGCATCATTGAGGTGAATTTCTTCAGTCACCATACTCTTGCTCTTTACGAGGGTCTTGCAGTTTTTTTGCTTACAGATCTCAAGGATCTCTTCAATGGCCTGCGCACTGTTTTCTGCCCAGATAACTTTTCCGCCCCGCCTCGTGAAATTCAATTCAAATTCTTCCAATTGCTGATCAAGCGTTTCCAGGGCACGCCATTTGATATTTTTTGCTCTTTCCCTGGCAAGATTTACATTTTCAAATTGTGCCTTGCCTTTTGGTACAACAGCATTGTATTTGCCAATGTTGAAATTCAACTTACGCCTGTGCTCCAGGTCTGCAGCTTTAATGGCACTCTTATCTAAAAACGTTTCGGATGTTTCTGACATGTATTTTTTTTGTAACCAGCTTTGCTGCAAAATGCATCAGTTGATGGCGACGCTCCGTTCAACGCTGGTAATTTCTATCATTTTTTATCAGTGCAAAGGTAAAGTTTTACACAGTAAATCCTTGTATAACATGCTGGTTTACTTTATGTTTATAAATATACGGCTCTAATGGCAATGCTGATGAAAATATACAAGCAGTTTTGCCATATAATAAAGGGTATTTTTATTCGTTTTTTATAAATCGGGTATCCGTTATTATGAAAAAGAATTTACTGCTGACATGGGTTTTATGCATATGGCTGTTCTCAATATCTTTTGGGCAATCCACTATTTCCGGAAGAGTCTATAATGATATTTCCGGAAATAACAGCTATGACCCGGGGGAAGAACTTTCGAACGTAAGCGTATGGCTGCTTGATTACGATGCAGTTGCACCTTATTACCGGGTATCACCCATTCTTACTGCATCAACAAATGCATCCGGTGTTTATACTTTTTCAAATGTATCATCCGGAAACTACCAGGTTCGGGTAATGCAAAGTGCCATTCCATCAACCATTACCAGGCATATATTTGACAATGATGCTTATCCCAATGGGCTTACCGACCTGTATGCTGTAGATGGTTCAAGTACTTATGCTGATATTAATTTTGGTTTTGCACCTACATCCGTTGCACCGGTTTTTTCAAGTACCCGTAATTTTAATTGGAACTCCGGCAATAATTTTATCAACCAAACATCCCAAAACTATAACCTGCCATCCGAAACCTGCGGAGGGTTGACTTATAATCCTACAATAACATGGTCATCAGACAGAACTAATATGCCGGGCGGAGGTTATGGAACAAATTCTTATCCTGAGGCATCAAACCCCGGTTCAATTCTTTCGCAAAATTATCCGGGCAATAATAAAGGGGGGATTCATCCTGCCGACAATACTTTTCAATTGATATATGGAGGCGCTTCTTATAATAGTATTAACAATGACAGGCAAACCACTACGATCCAATTCAGTAATTCAGTGATCTTTACAAAATTCTCTATTTACGATATCGATCATGCCGATCCACAGGTAGCTTCGGGCAGAATTGATCACGTTAAAGTAACAGGTTATGACGGGGCAACAGCAGTAATGCCTGTATTGGTAAATCCATCATCAGCACCCTGGAATACTGTTTCCGGTAATAATATTTGTGGACTGGCAGATTACCCGTTAAATGGATATACAACGCCTTTCAATTCACAAAACGAAGACCACGGAACAATCAATGTTTATTTTGTTTCCAAAATTGACAAAATTGTAATTGAATATGAAGAATGGGCACCGGTAATGCTACCTGGCAAAGGCATCAATGATGCAACCCCGCCAGGCCTTGCAACGAATGAAGCATCCTGGTCGCTCAGGGAAGCGCCCAATGCACCTACAGGAAGAGGTGTTTTTATCGGCAGTATTGATTATACTTTTGATTGCATAACAGTTCTGCCCGTATCTCTTGAAAAATTTGAAGCAATTAAAAATGGCTGTGATGTTATGTTGAGCTGGCAAACTGCCCATGAACAAAACCTTGATCATTTTGAAATTGAATATGCTGCCGATGGCACAAATTTCACAACACTTAATAAAGTAAATGCAAAAAATATTTCTTCAGGCAGCCATTACAGATATGCTGTTGCAGAAATAGCCGAAAAGGCATTTTATCGTATAAAAATGGTCGATAAAGATGGCAG
>JAYSWW010000203.1:0-4638 GCA_043717805.1 Ferruginibacter sp. | reverse complement strand
TCAGCCTTTAAAAAGCAACAGTAAAATAGCAATTCTTTCTTTCAAATTTTTCCTGTGAATGATAAAATCAAGGAAACCGTGTTCAAGCAAAAATTCGCTGCGCTGGAAACCGGGCGGAAGGTCTTTTTTAATGGTTTCTTTTATGACCCGCGGGCCGGCAAAACCAATCAGGGCATCAGGTTCACCGCAAATGATATCACCCAGCATTGCAAAGGAAGCCGTTGTACCACCAAATGTAGGATCGGTACAAAGTGAGATATATGGAATTTTAGCCTCGCTGAGTTGCGTAAGTTTTCCGGAAGTTTTGGCCAACTGCATCAATGAAAATGCACTCTCCATCATCCTGGCGCCGCCACTTTTATTAATGATCATGAATGGAACCTTGTTTTCTATACAATAATCACAGGCCCTGGATATTTTTTCACCCATAACACTTCCCAGGCTTCCCCCGATAAATTCAAAATCCATACAGGCTACCACCAGGTCATTTTCATTTACTTTTCCATACGCTACAGTGATTGAATCATGAATATCTGTTTTGGCATAAGTGTCTTCAAGTCGCTTGTCATATGGTTTCAGGTCTACAAATTTGAGATAATCCTTGGATCTTATATTGGCAAAGAGTTCAACACACCTGTTATCATCGAATAAGATCTCAAAATATTCTTCGCTGCCGATCCGGTGGTGAAAATCACATTTCGGACAAACATATTTATTTTCTGAAAGTTCGGAAATGGTACAGGTGTATTTGCAGGATTGACATTTGGCCCACAATCCTTCCGGGGCATCTTTTTTATCTTTAGTGGATGTTAAGATGCCTTTCTTAATACGCTTGAACCAACTTGCTTTCAATTGTTCAGGAGAGCCTTCTTCACCAGCAAGGTTTGCATCAAAATCTTCTTCTTGTCTCATATTATTCGTTTAAGTCGTTTAAAACGTTCAAATCGTTTAAGGCGAATGAGCCATTCATAACTTTAAACGATTCAAACGACTTAAACGATCCAACGATTTCATTTACGCAATCGTAATACCCTTATCCAAATATACGTCCTGTATGGTATTCAACAATTCGATACCATCTTTCAATGGTTTTTGAAATGCTTTGCGTCCGCTGATCAGGCCCATTCCACCGGCACGTTTGTTTATAACGGCTGTAGTAACGGCTTCTGCCAGATCAGTAGCACCTTTACTTTCCCCGCCACTGTTTATCAACCCAACCCGGCCCATATAACAATTGGCTACCTGGTACCTGTTTAGATCGATCGGATGTTCTGTGTTAAGTTTATCGTAAACCAATGGCGATGTTTTTCCGTGCTTGGTTGCAAGGTAACCACCATTGTTTGTAGCCAATTTTTGTTTGATGATATCTGCCTGAATGGTTACCCCAAGGTGATTCGCCTGGCCCGTAAAATCTGCTGCAGTACTGTAATCAATACCTTCTACTTTAAATGCATTGTTTCGAACATAACACCACAACACTGTAGCCATACCAAGTTCATGAGCCATTTCAAAGGCCATGGCAACTTCATTCAACTGACGGGCGCTCTCAGGACTTCCCCAATAAACAGTAGCGCCAACAGAAGTAGCACCCATATTCCAGGCTGATTTTACCTGGCCAAACATTACCTGGTCGAATTTATTCGGGTAACTTAAAAATTCATTGTGATTCAGCTTAACCATCATCGGAATTCTGTGGGCATATTTCCTGCTGATGATTCCCAATACACCAAAAGTGGAACATACCGCATTACAACCTGCTTCAATAGCAAGTTTTACGATGCTTTCCGGATCAAAAAAAGTAGGGTTGGGGGCAAATGATGCACCTGCACTGTGCTCAATTCCCTGGTCTACCGGAAGTATGGAAACATAACCTGTACCGCCCAGCCGCCCATGATCAAGCATTGCCTGCAAATTCTTCAAAGTCTGGTTATTCCTGTTACTGTTTATCCAGCTCTCTTCAATGTGATTTGGAGATGGTAAGTGGATCTGTTCTTTTGTTATTGTTTTACACTGATGGTTCAATAAGTTGTCGGCATCCTTGCCCAATAATTCAATGATTTTATTTGCAGCCATATTTGTTGGTTTTTTACAAAAGTAAGGAATGTGAAATTTATGATGTACGATTTTAAAATTTATGATTAATATGCCTACTTTCAATCAACATTCATACATTTTAAATCATAAATTTTGTCGCAAAAAAGTAAAATAATCAGCTGCCTTTAACAACCGGCTCCCATACCAACTGAACATTTCACCATCAACAAGCATGATTTTTACACCCGGAAGCCCGGATTGTAATTCATCCATGTCTTTTTGTTTAAAGGGATAAGGTTCGGAAGACAAGAAAACAAGTTTACAGTTCAATGAATTCAATTGTGAAAGGCTTACCTGCGGGTATCTTTTATCAGCGGAAAAAATATTTTTGAATCCTGCATTTTCAAGCATATTGCTTATAAATGTGTCACCGCCAATTGTCATAAATGGATCCTTCCAGATTAGATAAGCGACTGGAATTCTATCAGTTGTATCGAACACCTGAAAAAGTGTATTAAATTTGATCCTGATCCGGTCAATCAATTCCGAAGCTTCTTTTACCTTCATTGTCATCAAACCAATGTCATTGATCATTTCATAAGCACCGGTCAGATCATTCACATCAGTAAGCCATACCGGAAATTCTTCTGCGATCTTTTCTACCTGTTCTTTAATATTCTCTTCTTTATTTGCAATCACAAGGTCGGGATTCAAAGACCTTATTTTTTCAATGTCAATGGTCTTGGTTCCACCAATCCGTTCCTTGTTCCTGAACCAGGTTTCAGGGTGAACACAAAATTTGGTTATGGCAATGGTTTCTGTTTCCAATCCAAGGTAATGAAGCAGTTCCGTTTGAGAAGGTACCAGGGAAACGATCCTTGCAGGCTTATAAGTTAATTGATTGGTACTGGTTAAAATCATTCTATAAAAATAAGGAATGACAACAAAAAAAAACTTCCACAGTAATTTGTCATCGCAAATAGCTGTGGAAGCAAATTTTTTAACCAAATCGATTGGTTTTTCAGGATTGGGTTTTACTATTATAGTAAAATAAGTTTATCCTGGTTTCAGTGATTCCTGGTTTTTTGCCATCATCGCCGTGGTTAGCAGCATAGGCTTAGGATATTGGATCACCGGGTTTTGCCATTTTCGCTTTTTACAGCATAGGCGGAATATTGGAATTGGTTGTTGCTATCATCGCCTTTTACAGCATAAGCAGGATATTGGTTTTGGTTCTTCACAGTTGGATCTTTTGGTTTAACATTGGATATATTAGATCTTAACTATGTTTCAAAAAAAATAGAAGTTGACTGATACTGGATTTGAGCTTTTCTCCTTTCGGATTTTTGGATATTGGATAAACTCTGTTGGTTTTGCCTGGATTGTTGGATAATGATTGATATTTAATTCCTATCAATCAACTTCTGACACAAAGATGCGACAGCAAATGCTTCTGTACAAGAGCGTTACTGCTCTTTTTTAGAGCTGATATAAATACAGGCGGCATCGTATATCAACCATCATTTACCGGGAAATAATACGAAGTTGGAGTACGTAAAAATACGTACCACAAAAATGTCAGTTTTGATAAAAAAAAGCTGCAATACTTACCTGCATTGGGTTATATCAATTCAAAACCTTCAGGTTTGTTAAGATCATATTTAACTTATTGGTCATTGCAAGGTTACATTTATTTACAGGATCGGATCTATTACAAAAAACAGGTGGTTGTTTTTTTCTTTTTATCATGATCCCAAAAATTATTTTTTGCCTGATTTTGTCAATAACATTGATTTATAAATTATGATTTAAACTTCAGGCTGATCATTTTTTTTATTATAGAAATTACTTTTAATGACATAATAATTGTTGTACTTTTCAAAAGACTTCTATTTCCGGAAAATTCCATGCATAGAACAGTAAAAGAAAGGAAATCGAATAACCGGGTTTGAAATTCTATGGGTTTAAAAATCCGATGGCTTTAAAAAGATCACCAGGAGTTTAAATTTTTGTTTTTAAAGAATAAAATATCTGTTTATTTAAATCTATTAAAATTAAAATAAAATGAAAAAGTTATGCTTAGCATTCCTGTTAATCATGCCGGTATTTCTGAATGCTCAAATAATAAGATCACTTACCAGTACCATTGAACTAAAAATGCCAAAAACAACAGAAGACTCAATGCCCGGAACAAGGGGAGGGGCAGTTGTATGGCATCCGGTACAAAAAAAATATTATGCTGCTTTTGCGGGGAATGGAAATTATCCGATGGCTGTTTTTGATAATAATGGTAAACGCCTTTCGGGCGACGAATTAACCTGTATGGCAGATCTGAGGGGGCTTTGGTTTAACACAAAACTGAAAAAGATTTGCGGAAATGGTTATAATGAGACGGGTTGGTTTAATTATACGTTAGATGTAAAAGGAATACCCATTGAACTTGTAATTAACAGCGAAGGAATGAATCAACCCGGTAAACAAAGCATCGGGGTTTACAATCCCAATTCAAATATGGTCTATTTTCTGAACGGTCAAAATGTTGAAGTATATAACAGCAATGCAATGCCGGAAGAGGACAGTACCATAAGGCTTTATCCGGGCATC
>JAYSWW010000202.1:0-4643 GCA_043717805.1 Ferruginibacter sp. | reverse complement strand
CGACGATATCTCTATTAAGTGAAGCTGTAAACGAATTTATTACTACAGGAAGGGGTATAGTGACAACCACATGAAATGAATCTTTCAAACAACTGTTTGCATCTCTTACAATATAATTGAATGTTCCCACTGCAGCAGTACTGATATTAACTCCCTGTGTTGTAACCGAACCGTTGTTGGGCCAAACGTAAGTTCCCCTCCACGATGCAGTTAGGCTTAGGGGCGTATTTTGCAGTAAGGTGATATTCTGAACTTTATTTACGTCTTTAAAAATAGTAAACTGGTCACGTATAACTGGTGTGGGCGCTGTTGTATAAGAAATAAATTTTACATCAATGCGGTTGCTGTCAACTTCAAAATACAAACAGCCGCCATTGGTTGCATTGGAATAATACATGCAATCCTGCGGATAACCGGCAGTGGTACCTCCTAACTGCCCGGCAGAACCGGATACGATATACATAGACCCATGATTGTATTTTCCGGAATTATATGAATAGGAACAGGAACTGGCTGTACCATCATACTTTCCATTTTGTGTATTCCCTGTTGCCGTATGGATAGATGCATTGAAATTGGCATCCAGTAAGGGACTGGCATAGGTATTGTAAAACCCTTTCAGTAAATAACTTCTTTCATAACCATGTGAATGTCCACATAAAACAAGGTCAACACCATTGCGTTCTAATATACGTACAAATCTTTCACGGATGGCCACCAGGTCCAGTTCCGTATCAGAAGTATGACTGGTTTTGGTATATGGGGGATGATGAAAATAAGCAATTGTCCATTTTTTGGTGTTGGCTGCCAGGTCTGCTTTTAACCAGGTTGCCTGCGCCCCGGAAGTATCATACATAGTCGTAGTATTCGCATCATCCTTACCGTAAGAATCCAAAGAAATAAAATGAACGTCGCCCACATTAAATGAATAATAATTTTTTACTCCGGAAGGAACTCCACCGATCTCACCTGCCATTGGAACAGTAAAGTTCTGGTGATAAGGCATCGTCCTGGAACCTGTATTGGTCAAACTGTTGCCATAATCATGATTGCCGGGTGCGGGGTACAACTTATAATATTTTAAGAGATCATCTTTATAAATATCAAAGAATTCGGCCTGGAATTCTGCATCCGTTCCTGAATTATAGGCATTATCGCCGAGTAAGATCATCGCATCAATATTATTGCTGCCAATATAATTTATAAAAGTATTTTTTACATTGATCTGGTTGGCTGATGCATTGCCACAATCTCCAATGGCTAAAAACCGAAGTTTGCGTGGAGTATTTGGTCGTGGCAATGTTAAAAAATAATTGGTATTGGTTGCCTGCAAAACCTGTGTTGTACTTCCTATCGTATACCAGTATTTGATATCTGCTACCAGTCCCCCGATACGAACAATGTGTTCCGTTGTCAAAGCAGGCAAATCAAACGTATTTGGGTAAGTACCAAAAGCCGTTCCCCAGGTGATCCTCGAATCAGTTGCTATATCTGTTCTCCAACGTATCGTTATTGAATCCTGTTTACCTACTTGTAAATAAGGCCCACGGGTTAATACCGCCGGCGCCAGTCCGTTTGATTCCAAATCCAAAAACAACTCAGTGCTATTGTCCGGGTTCTCATTTGCTGCAAATGTTGATTTTCCAGCATTGCAGACATTAGAAAACAAAATTGAAAAAGTAAACAGAAGGATGGCTGGAAAGTGTTTTATGGATTTTTGCATCATATTAATATTGGATGGTTTAGCATAATATTATGAACATTAAGCAGAAACAAAAGTATTATTTATTTTGCATCAAAATGAATTTATTGGCTGGAAAACTTCATAATTACCAATAAGGATTATTTAAAAAATTAATAACAATCAAAAACTGCGATTAAATCGGGGTATTTGTTAACATTGGATGTTGTATTTTTACTTATTATAAACAACGAATTAAGATGAATACAGGTAATGATAAAAAACCGATAATCGGTTTTACATGTGGCGATATAAACGGAATTGGAATTGAGGTCATCATAAAAACACTGGGCGACAGCAGGATACTTGATATCTGCACGCCCGTGATCTTTGGAAATAACAAAGTGATCAATTTTTACCGGAAAAGTTTACCTGATATCAATATAAATGCAACTATTGCCAAAGATTCAACCCGGGTTAACCCAAAACAGGTTAATGTATACAATTGCTGGGAAGAGGACTTAGCCGTTACCCCCGGTCAACTAAATGACATAGGTGGTAAGTATGCAGGAATCAGTTTAAACATAGCTGCTGATGCACTAAAATCCGGAATGATAGATGGCCTGGTAACTGCACCTATTCACAAAAAAAATATTCAGTCTGCCGGTTTTAATTATACCGGCCACACACCATTTCTTAAGAATTTATTCGGGGTAAAAGATGTGGCCATGTTTATGATCGCTGAAAATATGAAAGTGGCACTGCTGACTGAACATGTGCCGGTAAAAGAAATAACACAACTCGTTACCCGCGAAAGTATTTTTAGCAAACTGCAGGTGATGAACCATTCACTTAAGAAGGATTTTCTGATAACAAAGCCAAAAATTGCTGTTCTTGCATTAAATCCTCATGCGGGTGATGAGGGATTGATCGGAAAAGAAGATGAAGAAATCATCAGGCCGGCGATCAGAGATGCAAAACAACGGGACATATTTTGTTTTGGGCCATATCCTTCCGATGCTTTTTTTGCCCGTGGGCAATATGAAAAATTTGATGCGGTACTTGCCATGTACCACGACCAGGGATTGATCCCTTTTAAATCTCTTGCACTTGGTGAAGGGGTTAACTTTACAGCAGGATTAAAAGCAGTGAGAACATCCCCGGATCATGGAGTTGCTTTTGATATAGCCGGCAAAGGCATAGCCGATGAATCATCATTGAGAGAAGCTTTGTATAAATGTATTGACATCATCAACAATAGGGCTGAATATGAACGGCAATATAAAAACCCCCTGAAAAATATCAGCTCTGCAGTTATTGCGAATGCGGTAGATGAGAAGATTGAGGAATAATTGTTTTTCTACTACACGAATTTTAAGCACGAATTACACGAATTCAATATTCGTGTTTCCCGGTTATTTAAACATTTCATCCGAAACTCCCTTGTTTATGATATAATTATTGAAATCAATCTCTGCCCTGCCTTTTTTATTTTTAATTTCCGGTTTCTTTTTTTGTTCGGTACAATCATCAAAATCAAAAGTAACTCCTTTGGGTAGTTTATAATCCTTTGTATTGAACGAGAATATGATCTTATCAGGCAAACCGTATTCACTGAATTTTCCATAGGTCATTTCCATTTCAAAAGTTCCATTCTCTTTGGTAGTTGTTTTTGCTTTCCTGATCAGGTTGTTCAAAGGATCGATGTAAACAGTAGATAAAACCACATCGCTGTTGTCATCAACCGGCAATAATTTGGCAATTCGCACAGCAGTGCTTCCGATCATTTCCGTTCCTGCATCAATGATGGTATAATTTTTTTCACCCAATATATTACTCATATTTATACTGACCGCACCTTTTGGAATGAATGAAATGCCTTTTTCGCTTTTTATCTTAAGCTTGTTAATTTTTTTAAAATAAATTTTTATGTTGGCCACAGGAACCTTTAAAAAAGCAACATTTGTTTTCATCTTGCCGGATGCTTCATAATCATTCACCTGTCCGATCTTTGCTTTTGCTTTTGAAACAAGCACATTTATTTCCTGTGCATAAAGAACAGGTACAGATAATAACATTAACAACGAAGAAACAATGAACTTCCTGAACATACTTTCAATTTTTATGATAAAATATCCTTTTTCTTAAAGATCCACACTGATGCGCCCAGCATAAAAAAAATATGTGTGAACAAAACATATAAGCTGTTCCGGATAGCAGGCCAGTTTTCCAGGCTTCCCTTTATAGGTTGCCCGTCATCGGTAGTTCCGATATAAAAAAAACCTTTCCAGCCTACCAGGTAAGACGTGAACAGCCAGGGCTTTACATTTTTTTCAATAACCGGCACGTTGATATTCGAAACAACCGTACAGACGATCACAATACAGACTGTGGCTATAATGGGACCAATTGAATTTTCCGCAAAGATGGACAACAACATTGCAAGTGCCGCAATAACGGTGAGAGCGACAGCCGCATACCCGAAAGCCGCCCAATAACGCCACATGATATCATCTTTGGTGATCTGCAATATTTGCGACTCCTCACCCTTTACCCTGAATATGAGCATATCATCTGCACCAAAAATGAATAAACTTATAAACAATGCCATAATTGCCATCCAGATCAGCAGCATGACCGTAAAAATAACGGATGCGGCAAATTTCACCAGTATGATCTGTGTGCGACTCACAGGCTTTGTTAAAATGAGCCTCAGCGTTCCCATATTTGCCTCCCCCGAAATAGCATCGCCTGCTATGAGCGCAACCAGTATAGGCACCTGAACCAACAATGTGTTCAGGATGATGTAACACATAAAATATCCATTGATCGCCTTGCTTTTATCTATCTGGAAATTATCCTGCACACTTTGCATCATCAGGTTCACATAACTTTCTCCATCTGCTTTAAATGCAAACTGAAAAATGAAAACGATGGCTGTGATGGCGGCAAACGCGATATA
>JAYSWW010000201.1:0-1793 GCA_043717805.1 Ferruginibacter sp. | reverse complement strand
CCGCCCGGTATTTACTGGTAGCCGCTGCTGCCAATCGCTGGAAGGTTGATAGGACAGAATGTATCACCAGCAATGGTTTTGTAATACATGAAAAATCGGAAAATAAATTAGGGTATGGTGAGTTAGCAGAAGAGGCGTCCAAAATAACACTCCCACCAGATATTCCTTTAAAGAACCGGAAAGACTTTAAGATTATTGGTACATCAGTGAGGAATGTTGAAAATAAAAATATCATAACCGGAAAAGGGATGTTTGGATTGGATTTTTACCGCAAGGGAATGGTATTTGCGATGATTCAACGCCCACCGGCTTTTGGTACAAAAATTAAGTCCGTAGATGCAACAGTTGCCAAAGCCATGCCCGGTATTATTGATGTCGTTACATTTAAAAATAATGTAGCTGTTGTGGGTAAATCCACCTGGGAAATTATGAAGGCAAGAAAAGCCGTAAGAATCGAATACGAGAAAGACGGGAATATGGAAAGCACCACGGACCATGATCAGTTATTTGTTTCACTGTTAAATAGCGGAGATGCAAAAGTGCGTAGAAAAGACGGCGATACAGAAGCCGCCTTTAAGAATGCTGCAAAGGTTATTAAGAGTGAGTTCCAGTGCCCGTTTCTTCCACATAACCCGATGGAGCCAATGAATTTTTTTGCAGATGTAAGAACTGATGGAGTGGAATTGATAGGTCCAACCCAAACACCTGCCGCTGCCCGTGCCGCTACTGCAAAACTTTTAGGCATTCCTGAGAATAAAATAACCGTTGAGATTACCCGGTTGGGTGGTGGTTTTGGACGACGACTTAAATTCGATTTTGTATTGGAAGCGGCTGAGTTATCCAGCATTATTAAGAAACCTGTTAAACTAATCTGGTTGCGGGAAGACGATATGATGGGAGGAAGCTACCGGCCTGCAGTACGGTACCGGTTTGAAGCGGCGTTGGATGCACAGGGGAATTTGATTGGTTATAAACTCAGGGGCGTTGGAATTAATGTAAATAATTCAACCCGGGAAAACAACTTTCCTGCAGGCGCTGTTGATAATCTCTTGATTGATTCAGTTGAACATATATCTCCTATTACTACAGGAGCATGGCGGGCCCCTGTCACCAACTTTTTGGCTTTTGCTGAACAGAGTTTTATCGATGAGGTGGCGCTGGCGGCAGGGAAAGATCCGGTGCAATTCAGGCTAGAACTTTTACAGAAGGCAAAAAAGAATCCTGTCGGCACCATTAGCTATAATATCGACAGGATGGAAACAGTTATTAAGCAAGCAGCCGAGAAATCAGGATGGGGAACAAAGAAAGGAGTTTCTCAGGGCTTTAGTGTGTACTTTTCTCATGCTTCTTATGTGGCGCAGGTTTGCGAGGTGGAAATGAATGGAGATAAGCCAGTTGTTAAAAAAATATATGCCGTTTCTGATTGCGGTGAGGTGGTAAACAAAAGCGGAGCTCTTCAACAGGTGATGGGTGCTATTGTGGATGGATATGGCCATGCCATGTATGGCAAACTGACTTTTAAAGATGGAGAACCGGAGCAAAAAAATTTTGATGAATACCGGATTATCCGGATGAAAAAAATTCCGGAAATTGAAGCACATTTTGTTGATAATGGAATTGATCCAACGGGATTGGGTGAACCAGCCCTGCCGCCAACAGGCGGAGCGGTAGCAAATGCCGTATTTAAAGCAACCGGAATGCGACTGAGAAATCAGCCATTTAAGGATGAACCTGTATTTAACCCTAAACGTGCTAAGGGATTCTGAAGAATTATACTGTAGAAGTAATCTCAT
>JAYSWW010000021.1:0-2398 GCA_043717805.1 Ferruginibacter sp. | reverse complement strand
TCAAATATGATCATCGGGTTTTTACCTTTTTCCTGTTCTGTCTTTACCGTTAATTCTTTTGGAATATCAAAAATGATATTGTGAGAATATCCCAAAGCAAGGTCCAGTAAATTTCCCTGGTTGGCTGCTTTATAACCCACACCCACCAGTTCAAGTTTTTTAGTATATCCCTGTGTTACACCGGTTACCATGTTATTGATCAGTGAACGGTATAATCCATGCATCGCACGGTGACGGATCTGATCGGTCGGACGGGTGAATTCTATCTTCCCGTCTTTCAGTTCTACTTTAATATCCCTGTCAATTGCCTGCTTCAATTCGCCTTTTGGCCCTTTTACAGTAACCATATTGTCTCCGCTAACGGAAAAGGTTACTCCTGCTGGAACGTCCACCGGCTTTTTTCCTATACGACTCATTTTGTAATGATTTGAAAATTTGAAAATTTGTTAATTTGAAAATGAACTTTGATTGTGTTCAGCTATGTATAGAAAGCTTAATTCAATCTTTAATATCCGATCTGAAAACCATTTTCAAATTTCCAGATCGCCTGATCAACTAATTGATTAGAATATGTTACAAAGCACTTCTCCACCAACATTCTGTGCTTTGGCTTCTTTATCGGTCATTACACCCTTTGAGGTAGAAATGATCGCAACGCCCAAACCATTCTTCACACGTTTGAAATCTTCAGGCTTTGAATATGAACGCAAACCCGGGCGGCTTACCCTTTCCAGGCTTTGTATCACCGGCAATTTGGTTGCAGGATCATACTTCAATGCAATTTTAATAACACCCTGTTTGCTGTCGTCTTCAAACTTATATTTTAAAATGTAGCCTTTATCATACAGAATTTCTGTGATACGCTTTTTCAAATTGCTGGCAGGTATTTCAACAATACGGTGATTGGCCATTTGTGCGTTGCGAATTCTTGTTAAATAATCTGCTATTGGATCAGTAACCATTGTTTTGTCTGTTAATTGATTTAATAATTTATTACAATGCGATATCCTTCGCTGGATGCTTGATCCTGGATTCTGGCAGCTGGATAAGAGCTTCGAAATTTTTAGAACTTATCCAGTATCAAGTATCCAGTATCTAGTTTTACCAACTGGCTTTCGTTACACCAGGAATCTTTCCAGCCAGTGCCATGTCCCTGAACATGATACGGCTTACACCAAAATGGCGCATATAACCTCTTGGACGGCCTGTTAACTGGCAACGGTTTTTTAAACGAACAGGTGATGCATTTTTTGGTAATAGGTCCAATGCTGCATAATCTCCTGCTGCTTTAAGTGCTGCTCTTTTTTCGGCAAATTTTGCAACGATCTTTACACGTTTTGCCTGCCTGGCTGTGATTGATTTCTTTGCCATATCTTAATTATCTGTTTTTTTAACGTTTTTGAACGGCATTCCCAATTCTTTCAGCAATTCAAATGCTTCTTCATTGGTTCCTGCAGTTGTTACAAAAGTGATATCCAGACCGGTGATCTTATTTACCTTGTCAATATCGATCTCGGGGAAAATGATCTGCTCGGTTACACCCAAAGTATAGTTACCACGGCCGTCGAATGCTTTGTCATTGATCCCCTTAAAATCACGTACACGTGGCAGTGATACTGAAACCAGCCTGTCCAGGAATTCATACATTTTCACACCACGTAAAGTAACCCTTGCTCCAATGGGCATGTTCTTACGAAGTTTGAAATTTGAGATATCTTTTTTTGACATGGTTGCCACTGCTTTCTGACCGGTTATGTTGCTCAGTTCGTCAATAGCGATGTCGATCAGTTTCTTATCTGTAACAGCGCCATTCACACCACGATTCAAACAAATCTTGGTCAGCCTGGGTGCCTGCATTACAGTTTTGTAACTGAATTTCTTCATCAAAGCAGGTACAACTTCTTTTTTGTACTTATCTGCTAATCTTGGGTTGTTAGTTGTTGTACTCATTACTTGATTACCTCCCCTGATTTTTTAGCTGTTCTTACTAATTTTCCGTTTTCACGTGAAAGTTTTACTTTACTGCCACTGCCCGATTTGGAATCCCAAAGCATCACATTGCTGATGGCAATCGGAGCTTCAATTTTCTGAATCCCCCCTTTGGTATTTTGGGCAGTAGGTTTTGTGTGTTTGGTTACGATGTTCACGCCTTCAACCAATACACGGCTTTTTTCCAAAATAACTTCCAATACTTTGCGGGGTTTCTTCAGGTCCTTGTCTTCACCGGTAATTACCACTACCGAATCTCCCTTTTTAATATTGAACTTTGGTTTAAATCTTGTACTCATTTTATTTTAGCTTTTAGCTATTAGCTTTTAGCCTTTAGCTTGTTTCTTATTAATTTAACTTTCTTACTAATAGCTAACAGCTAATAGCTTGTAGCTTCTTACAATACTTC
>JAYSWW010000003.1:0-6278 GCA_043717805.1 Ferruginibacter sp. | reverse complement strand
TGAAAACGGTTGACAATATACTTGTAAAAGATCCCGGAAATTATGAAGCGTTGATGTTGCGCTCATTGTTACAATTGTCACAACACCATTTTGCTGATGGTTTGGCAACAGCAGAGAGGGTGGTAAAAATAGATTCCAACAGTGCATTCGTTTATGGCTTGCTGGTAGATGCCAATGTGGAAATGGGAAATTATACAGCTGCGCTGGATGCTGCAGATAAAATGATCTCTACCAGGCCCGGCCTGCGTTCTTATTCACGTATTGCTTACCTGCGAGAGATACATGGCGATTACCCCGGCGCTTTAGATGCTATGAAACTTGCCGTTGAAGCCGGATTACCCGGGGAAGAATCAACAGAATGGTGCAGAACACAACTTGGGAAGCTATATGAACATATAGGTGAAGGGGAGAAAGCTGCCTTTCAATATCGTTTATCACTTGCCGCTAGGCCAGACTATGCTTACGCACTGGCGGGATTGGGACGTATTGCATCTGCAGAAAAGAAATATGACAGTGCAGTTCTTTATTTTGAAAAGGCTGCAGGCCTTGTAAACGATCTGGGCATGAAAGAAAATCTTGCCATTGCTTATAAAGGAGCAGGGAAAACAGACCAGGCGAATGCAATGAATACAGCAGTGATCGATGAGATGAATGCGAATGCAAAAACTACCATTGATGATCCTTCGGCCGGGCATTATTCGGATAAGGAACTTGCTTATGCATACCTGCAAAATAATAATTATGATAAAGCATTGGAACATGCGCTGGCAGAATACAACCGCAGACCAAAGAATATTGATGTGAATGAAACCATGGCATGGGTTTATTATAAAAGAAATGAATGTACAAAAGCGCTGCCATATTTAGAAGCTGCATTGGTTACACATAGTATGGATCCCATTTTTTTATGCACGGCAGGATTGATCTACTGTAAAACAGGAAATACAGAAAAAGCTAAGTTGATGTTGAACCTTGGTTTAAAACATGATCCTGTTATGCCTGAAGATATAAAGAAAGAAAGTACAGAAGAATTACAAAAATTATTATAAGTGAATTGCAATAAACATAATATTAAAAAAGCACTCCCGGTTTTAATAGCTTTTTTGCTGATCGGGAATATCGTTTCTGCACATACCATCAATTATTCATTGGATAATGCACCTGTGCATGAAGTGGCCTGGTATTATTTTAAATTAGGATTTACCCATATCATCCCCGAAGGATTCGATCATGTTTTATTTATTATTGGAATTTGCCTTATCAATACAAAATTAAAGTCGATCATTTACCAGGCATCAGCATTTACCGTAGCACATACCATTGCATTGGCGTTGAGTATGAAAAATATCATAGTTGCCCCCAGCCCGGTTATAGAACCCATCATAGCCTTATCCATTGTTTTTGTAGCCATAGAAAATATTATGCTTAGTGAATTAAAACCCTGGCGTATTGTATTGGTCTTTCTTTTTGGATTGATACATGGATTGGGTTTTGCAAGTTCGTTGAATGAGATCGGTTTGCCACCCAATAAATTCTTTACTTCCATTTTGATGTTCAATGTTGGGGTAGAAGTTTGTCAAATAATAATTATTGCTGTTTTGTTTTCATTTTTAATCCAGCCATATAAGAATAAGCTTTGGTATCGTTACCGGATAGTGTATCCAATTTCAATTTGTATTGCTTTGATAAGCAGCTATTGGACGATTGAGAGATTAATTGCATAAGGATATTATCGTACTGTTCTACCATTGAAATAAAAAAAATCCGTATCTTTCAGGCAGTAAAATCACATTATAACTTGCTGTTTATGAAAATGAAGATACCAGCAGTATCTATATTCTGTTGTTTATTTATTTTTTTAACAGTTAACAAGTTAAGATCCCAAACAATTTTTACAGAAAGTTTTGAAGGCGCATTTCCTCCCACTGGATGGGCGATCATCAATGCTGGAACAGGTGGAGTATGGCAGGCAAATACAAACTCCCTCTATTCGTTTAGCGGATTGAAATCAATGCAATGCCCTTCAGTTGGAAACGTTTCACGGAATGCATGGGCTATTACCCAGAATGTATCTTTGTCCGCAGGAATTTATTATCGTATTTCTTACTGGTACCGGGAAGCGGCCAATGCGAGAATTGAACAAATGAAAGTTACTTTAGGGAATGCAGCAACCATTGCTGCACAGACTACCATATTACATGATTACACGGATATCGAAAACCTCAACAATGTGGAAGGTGCAGATATTTTTTCTGTTCCTTCCAACGGCAATTACAACATTGGATTTTATTGTTATTCATCAGCCAATACTTCGGCCAGTTTATTGATTGACAGTGTGGTGTTACAGCAAATAGCACCAGTAAACTGTAGTGGAACCCCTGTTTCAGGGCCTGTTATAGGGCCTTCTTCCGCCTGTTCAGGTGTTAATTTTACGCTGAACTTATCCGGAACATATGTTTCCAACGGATTAACACTGCAATGGCAATCATCCCCTGCTTCGGCAAATACATTTACAGATATCGCGGGAGCAAACAGTCAATCATTTACTACTTCACAAACAACTGCAAAAGATTACCGTTGCATCGTTGCATGTTCAAATGGAGGAGCATCTGTTGCTTCAAATGTATTTCATGTTTCAATGAACACGTTGTGTTATTGTACGCTTCCAACTACTGGTTGCGGATTGGGATATATTGGAAATGTAACCATTGGATCCATAAATAATAATTCAGTATGTGGTGGTGGGTACATTAATTATTCGGGTTACGTTCAACCAACAGATCTTGTTATAGGTTCAACAGTTCCTATATCGGTAACGCCTGGTGGCATTGCCATTAGCCAAAGTGTAGCTGTATGGATTGATTATAACAGGAATGGATTGTTTGAAGCATCTGAGTATAAAAGCCTGGGAGGTGGAACAGCACCGCTTAGCAGTACAATTGGTATACCTGTTAATGCGTTGCTGGGATTAACTACCATGCGGGTAAAATCCAAAGGCGGCGCCACAGTTGCAAGCAATGCTTCATGTACATCTTACTCAGATGGTGAAACAGAAGATTATATTGTAAATATTGCACCATTTCCACCTTGTATCGGAACACCAACCGGCGGAACAACAAACAGTACAATAACAACTATTTGCCCTGACATTAATTTTGTAGTTAAGGTTTCAGGTGCTTCATCAGGAAACAGCGGTTTTACTTACCAATGGCAGAAATCTCCAGACGGAACAACCTGGACAAATATTACTGGGGCTGTTGCGGATACTTTATTGGCAACACAATCTGTGGCAAATTATTATCGCAGGCAAATAATATGTTCAGGTAGCGGACAATCTGCTTTTTCAACATCCCTGGTAATAGGGATAAATCCATATACAGCCTGTTATTGTATTCCGCCGCCTGCAGATTGTGGTGGTTTTCGTTATGCAGGAATTGAGAATGTTAGTTTTAGCAATATCAATAATGCATCCGGCTGTGGGGTTAATGGATATACAGATTATACCGGTACAGTTGCTGCCGCCAATATACAGGCCGGAACATATGTTTCAATGATTGTAAAGTTCCTTTCGCAGAATACGATCAGTACAAAAGGAGTAACGGTAGGTATTGACTTTAACCACAATGGGATTTTTGATAACAATGAGTCAACTTTTGCAGCTTCGATTACACAAGCAATTCTGGGAATAAGAATTCCTTTTAATGCAATAACCGGTAACACACGTATGCGTGTAAGGGCTTCTTATACTTATGATTACAGTGTAGGGTTTTGTTACCTTGATACTTATGGGGAAACAGAAGATTACCTGGTAAATATATCTCCTGCTATTGCACCCGGCCCCAATTTTTCATTTTATGTAAATCCATTGGCAACAGGCAATGGCAATGGGTTGTCGTGGACAAATGCCTTTACGAGTTTGATGACTTCATTGAATGTAGTGCTTCCTGCAGATACCATACGGGTAGCAAAGGGAACATATACTGTCAGCGGCGCTCCATATTATTTCAACATAAAAGATTCTGTTGTTTTGTTGGGAGGATATCCAAACAACGGAAATCCTTCAGACGCTTTAAGAAATTGGGGAACCAATCAAACCATATTAAGTGGAAGTGGTGTGCCGGTTATTGTTCGCGGAGCAAATGCTTTTACATTGGATGGGTTTATTTTACAGGATGTATACAGTTATCCCAATGAAGGTGGTGCTATAAGAATAACGAATGGAATACTTCCAAAGATCAAACACTGTGTATTCAGGAACAACCATTGTTTTTCTGCCGGGTCAGGATCTGCATTGCGAATTACCAACAGTTCTCCTGTAATATCAGATTGCTTTTTTATAAACAATTTGGATGATGGTGGTTCAACGGTTTTAAATGAATCGAACAGTGTAACTGTATTAAATAATTGTATTTTTTCAAAAAACATTGCAGCAAAAAGTATTATAGAAAACAATCAAAGTACAGCGACCCTTGTCAATTGTAATATTGTAAGCAACAGAACAGATATGAATGCATCTGTTTCCGGGCTTAATAATTCAATATTCAATATAAAAAATTCCATCTTTTTTAATAATGAAAAAAAGGTTAGCAATGGGTATGGTGGTTACAGTATTGATTCAAGCGATATAGATCTTGGTAATTCAACGGCTGCTGTTTCAAATACAATAACTCAGGTATACGATTATGGAAATACATTGTTGTTATCAAAAGATCCAAAATTCAAAGACACATCAGGCATTTCAGGGCCAGATAATTTTTATTTTACTTCGGATGATGGCCTGCAATTAAACAACCCCTGTTCACCCGCAATGAATACCGGTTCCAATGCATCTGCCTCCGGAATAACATTGGATATTCTTGGTAATACCCGGGTGGTTTCTTCCATTGTTGATATAGGTGCTTATGAAGTTCAATCAGCGGCGCTACCTATACCCAAAACACTGTATGTAAACAAAACGGCTACGGGTAATGGCAGTGGAACCAGTTGGGCCAATGCCATGACTGAACTTCAAACAGCCATGCAATCCTGTTCTGATACTATACGGGTGGCAGCAGGCACTTATTTTCCTTCAGATACCGATGAGAAAAAATCTATCTGGCTGGAGAATAAAAGAGTTATTCTCGGCGGATATCCTAATACCGGAAGCCCAACAGATGCTCAAAGAAATCCGGCTATAAATCTTACCATACTGAGTGGTGAAATTCCCAATGGAAATGGAACAAGATCTGATATCCTGTTAAGAGGAAGAACTGTTGACAGTACTTCAATTACAGATGGCCTCATCATCAAAAAAGCTGAAGGCAATTATACAAATGCCATGGGGGCCATATACCTCGTTAAAAATACAAACCCGGTTTTCAGGAATTGTACCATCAGTGATAATAGTTCAAATGGACGTGGCGCCGGTTTGTTTATTGGTAATGCCGGCAATCCCAAATTTTTGAATAGTGTTTTTGAAAGAAATGAACTTACCAATATTGGTGAAGGAGGTGCGGTTGCGAATATCAATTCAAAACCGGAGTTCCTGAATTGTATTTTCAGGAATAACACAAATTATATTGCCGGAGTAACACCAAGCAGCGGGGGAGCGGTTTATAATTCCGGTTCAAATGCCGTATTTGATGGTTGTACTTTTTTAAAGAATGTGGCAAACAACTGGGGCGGGGCAATGGATAATGTGAACAGTAACCCTGTTATTAATAACTGCCAGTTTTTAGGAAACCAGATTGCATTTGGCGGGAACGCAAATGATATCAATAACAACCAATCAAGCCCGCAGGTGTCTAATACATTTTTCTCCGATAGTACCGGGTGTAATTATGGTGGTTCCATTGTAAATCAAAATCAAAGCAACGGCAGTTTTACTAAATGCGAATTTAAAAACGGCAATGCTTCCGTTGCAGGTGGAGCCTTTTATAATGATAATTCCTCACCGTTTTTTTTACGTTGTGTATTTACTGGTACAGGTGCTGCTGGTAATGGTGGGGTCTTTAGCAATCAGAACTCCAGTAATCCAATTATTGTAAATTGTATTTCAAGTGGAAGTTCTGCCGGTGGCCAGGGAAGTTTCATGTATAACAACAACAGCAATCCGGTTATTATTAATACAACTGTAGTTAACGCAACTTTGCCTTCAACCGGTAATAGTTTCAGGGGAGGAGTTATTGTAAATTACGGAACATCACAGCCAACAATCAGCAATTGTATTTTATGGGGTAATACAGTTATCAGCGGGCAGAATGTTCCCAATGGTGATATCCTTGATCTTTCAGGCGTAC
>JAYSWW010000200.1:0-1800 GCA_043717805.1 Ferruginibacter sp. | reverse complement strand
TATTGGCCTTGCATCCAAAAGAGTGAATGTGGAAGTGAACAAAGCCGGGCTGGTGGATATTCTTGGGGATGCCGGAAGTACAAATGTGCAGGGTGAAGATGTAATGAAACTGGATGTATTTGCCAATAACCAGTTCATGGGAGTGCTTCAGCACGGTATCAGTTGCGCAGGGATTGGCAGCGAGGAAATGGATGACATAGTTGTTTTTGATGATGAAGTAAGTAACAAGTCTAAATATGTTTGCCTGTTTGATCCATTGGACGGAAGCAGCAACATCGATGTAAATGTTTCCATAGGTACAATTTTCAGTGTTTTTCGCAGGGTGAGTGAATTGGGTAAACCTGCAACCAAAGAAGATTTCTTACAACCGGGTAACAGGCAGGTTGCGGCTGGTTATGTTATTTATGGATCTTCTACCATGCTTGTATATGCCACCAGGCGTGGTGTCCAGGGTTTTACCCTTGACCAGTCTATCGGCGAATTTACCTTGAGCCACCCGGATATCAAATGTCCTGACAATGGTAAGATCTATTCTGTGAATCATGGCAATTTTTTCCAGTATGACCAAAAGGTAAAAGAATATATAACTGCCTGCCAGAAGAAAAATAAAACAAACGGCGGGCCTTACACGCAACGTTATATTGGCAGTATGGTTGCTGATGTACATCGTAATTTAATAAAGGGCGGCATTTTCATGTATCCCGGTACAACTGATAAACCAAAAGGGAAATTGCGTTTATTATATGAATGCAATCCATTTGCCTTTATTGTGGAAAAAGCCGGCGGAAAAGCTACCAATGGTAAAATAAAGATACTGGATGTAGAAGCAACCGAATTGCATCAGCGGACTCCGTTTTTTATTGGCAGTAAGCAGATGATGGAAGAACTTGAAAGTTATTTGAATGCTTAATTGAATTTTGCGAAGCGAACATTTTTCATGCTGTACAAAAGATATAAATGGCCAAAACAATTATTTCTGTAAAAAACCTGGTGAAAAATTACGGCAGTTTTAATGCTGTAAAAGACATTTCATTTGAGGTATATGAAGGGGAGATATTTGGGTTGCTTGGACCTAACGGTGCCGGTAAGTCCACTACGCTGGAGATCATGGAAACCCTTCGTAAAAAAACCAGCGGAGATATTATGATCGCGGGATTTGATCTCGACAAACAACCGGATGAAATTAAAAAGATAATCGGGGTGCAATTACAAACATCCGGGTTTTACCCGGGATTGAATTTAATTGAACTGATAAACCTGTTTGGCGGATTGTACAACTACGAGGTAAATCCCATGGAGTTGTTAAGAAAAGTAAACCTCGAGGAAAAGGCAAAAAATAAAAGCAAGGAATTAAGCGGTGGTCAAAAGCAACGGTTTTCTATTGCCACAACTCTGATCAACAAACCAACGATCATTTTTTTGGATGAGCCTACCACAGGCCTTGACCCGCATGCCAGGAGGAATTTGTGGGACCTTATCAAAGAAATCCGGAACAACGGAACAACTGTTATTATTACTACTCATTATATGGATGAGGCTGAGCAGTTGTGCGACAGGATCGCCATTATAGACGAAGGAAAGATCATAAAACTGGATTCCCCCGATAAAATGATCGATGAACTGGTAGCAAGCGGATTTGAAAGGCCCAAACAGGTAAAAGCTGCCAACCTGGAAGATGTTTTTATACATTTAACAGGTAGAGAGATGAGAGATGAGTAAAGTTTCTTTTATTTGCATTTCCAATTTTTAAATAAATCAAAATATACTATTAATGAAGCAATTTTTTATTTGTGCCGGACT
>JAYSWW010000199.1:0-4668 GCA_043717805.1 Ferruginibacter sp. | reverse complement strand
CTACACCAAAAACATATAAGATACCAATATTGATATCAGCGATCTGTAAGGATATATCTCGTCCGAACAGTTCTAATTTATTCCCCCAGGGAATAACCGCACTTGTCATAACTGCAGTCATCATTGCCAGGCCTGGGCCCAGTATGAATAAAAACTTAGATGAAAAATCAGGTATGATCTCTTCTTTAAAAAATAATTTCAAACCATCGGCCACCGGTTGCAGGATACCGAAAGGCCCTGCCCTGTTTGGGCCACGCCTGTCCTGCAGGATAGCAGCTACTTTGCGTTCTGCATAAGTTGTATACATGGCAATTACAAGTGATGCCATCACTACTACAATGATCAGTACCAGTTTTTCAACAATCAATGCAAGGTCTACTGCTAAAAGCATCATTTCTTTTTAAATAATTAGTCTACTTTATTTGTTTCTTCTTCGTTTGTATATGGCTTCAATCCAAACTGCCGGCTCTCCCCTGAACCAATGATATGTTTCCCGGAATTATTAAAATCGCCGGAATTTGCCGGGCGTTCAATTTCACTCAAATGAATATTTGGATTGTTTACTTCACTAACATTGTGAATATTCATGAGCAATTTGGGTTCCAGTCCATGCATCACTTTTTTAATGGTTTCATCCGGTATTTCCAATGTCTTATATTTATTGGTCCCTATCACTGAATGCCTGCTGATGCTTGTCAATCCTTCAATGATCCAATCAGAAGCCTTCTTTTTATCAAAGCGGCAGGTATTGCAGATCCATCCTGGCTTGCCTTCATAACTCTGTACCTCACCCCAAACATCTTTGCGTACGGTAACACGAAATACTTCATCTCCTCTCATCCACAATGTTGCTTTTCCGCAGCAAGCCGGATTTTCACAATTGCGATGTGCATCTACAGGTTTTGTAAACCAAACCCTGTTTTTAAACCGGAATGTTTTATCAGTCAATGCTCCAACCGGGCAAACATCGATCATATTTCCGCTGAAATCATTGTCGATCGCTTTTGAAATATAAGTTGAAATTGCTGCATGGTCTCCTCTGTCTACAATTCCATGCACTCTTTTATTGGTGATCTGATCAGCAACATAAGTACAACGATAACAAAGTATGCACCTGGTCATGTGTAATTGTATATAAGGCCCAATATCTTCTTTGATAAATGTGCGGCGTGCGAATTTATAACGGGTACCTTCTTTGCCATGTTCATATCCAAGGTCCTGTAAATGGCATTCACCTGCCTGGTCGCAAATAGGACAGTCAAGCGGATGATTGATCAGTAAAAATTCAACCACACCATTGCGTGCATCTTCTACTTTTTCACTTGTGATATTTTTTACTATCATGCCATCCATTACAGTTGTGCGACAGCTTGCAACTAATTTTGGCATTGGCCTTGGATCGGCTGTTGATCCCGCAGCAACTTCAACCAGGCAGGTACGGCATTTACCGCCACTTCCCTGCAGCTTGCTGTAATAGCACATGGCAGGTGGTGTAACATCGCCGCCGATCATACGGGCAGCATTTAATATAGTTGTACCAACCGGAACATCTAAACTGATGTTGTCGATGGTAACTTTGAATGTTTTTATTTCTTCACTCATATTATTTTGTTTCACGCAAAGCCCGCAAAGGAGCAAGGACGCAAAGTTTACAGTTTATTGACTATTCTGTGAATTCCATCTTTAATAAGTGGAACATTAAAATTTATAAGCATACCTAATTTGATATCAGTTAGTTTTAAATAAGTCAAAACCTGTTTATAATGAATATCAGCTAATGCCTCAATTGATTTTATTTCGACTATGACCTTATTTTCAATAATAATATCAGCCCTAAATCCAATTTCCATTTTAATTTCTTCATGAACCAAAGGAATACCCTGCTGACGGGTAAATTGGATCCCTGATTTATTTTACTCATAACAAATGACCTCCTCATAAACACTTTCAAACAGCCCTGGCCCATACTTTCTATGAATCGATATGGATAAATCAAAAACAATCTTTGATATTTTATTCTCAGTCATACATTATCATTTGCCTCCTTGCTCCTTTGCGAGCCTTGCGTGAAACCCTACGCAGTTACTGGCACATATATCGTATCTGCATAATGCGCCAATCCATAATTCTCAGTCAAACATTTTTGCGGATTCAAAATATGCCACTCAAACTCATCCCTGAAATGCCTGATGGCTGCAGCCACCGGCCATGCTGCTGCATCACCCAACGGGCAGATCGTATTCCCTTCTATCTTTCTTTGAATGTCCCAAAGCAGGTCAATATCCTTCATATCTCCTTTACCTTCTTCAATATTTTTCAAGATCTTTTCCATCCAGCCGGTTCCTTCGCGGCATGGCGAACATTGTCCGCAACTTTCATGGCGGTAAAACCTTGCCAGTGTATATGTATTTTTAACAATGCACTGGTCTTCATCCAATACGATGAAACCGCCCGAGCCCATCATACTGCCTGTTGCGAAACCTCCGTCAGCAAGGCTTTCATAATTCATCAATCTCTTTTCCCCTTTTGCAGTAGTTAATAAAAGATTAGCAGGCAAAATAGGAACCGATGATCCGCCTGGGATACATGCTTTTAACCTTTTTCCATTTGGGATACCAGCACAATATTCATCGCTGTAAATAAATTCCTCTACAGAAATGGTCATATCAATTTCATAAATACCGGGTTTGTTGATATTACCACAGGCACTGATCAGTTTTGTTCCTGTACTTTTACCCACGCCGATCTTTGCATAAGCTTCGCCGCCTTCGTTGATAATGGGAACTACCGAAGCAAGTGTTTCAACATTGTTTACCACAGTAGGGCAATCCCACAAACCTTTAACAGCCGGGAAAGGAGGTTTTATCCTTGGGTTACCACGTTTGCCTTCCAGGCTTTCGAGCAAGGCTGTTTCTTCACCGCAGATATATGCGCCGGCACCACGATGAACATATATTTCAGAATCAAACCCCGAACCGAGAATATTTTTTCCCAGGAAGCCATTCTTTTTTGCCTCATCAATTGCTTCTTCCAGAATATCTGCGATCCAGGCATATTCACCACGTATATAAATATAACTGACGTTACTGCCCAATGCAAACGCGGAAACGATCATGCCTTCTACCAGGATATGCGGAATAAATTCCATCAAATACCTGTCTTTAAAAGTACCGGGCTCACTTTCATCTGCATTGCAAACCAGGTAACGGGCTACCCCTTCGGGCTTTGCAAGGAAACTCCATTTCATTCCGGTTGGGAACCCTGCACCGCCCCGGCCTCTTAAACCGCTCTTCTTAACTTCCTCCACAATGTCTGACGGAGCCATTTTAAAAGCTTTTTCCACACTGCGATACCCGCCTTCACGGCGATATACTTCGAATGAACGAATTCCCGGAACCTGTGCTTTATCTAATAATAATTTCTGATTCATTAATTATTCATCTTCTTTTTTCATTAATTATTTTTTACTGCACTATTCCTGCATTCCTCAATGATCTCATCTACTTTTTCTTTTGTAAGATGTTCACGGTAATTTTTTCCCAACTGCATCAGTGGTGCATACCCGCATGCACCTAAGCATTCTACTGTTTTTAGAGTAAACATGCCATCAGCAGTTGTTTCACCAACTTTGATGTTAAGCTTTTGTTTGATATATTCAATGATACCATCGCATCCGTTAACCATACATGGCCCGGTCTGGCAAACCTCAAACATATATTTACCTACCGGGTTTAAATTATACATGCTGTAAAAACTGGCAACTTCATATACTTCGATGGGTTCAATATGCAACAATGCAGCAACATAATCCATTACAGGCACATCGAGCCAGCCACCAAAAGAATCCTGGGCAATGTGTAAAACCGGAAGCAATGCACTTTTTTGCTTGCCGGCAGGATAACGCGAAATGATTTCGTTTACCTTAGCCAACTTGTTATCATCGAATTGTATCATGTATGAAGTCAAAAGTTAAAAGTCAAAAACGAAAATTAATAACATTTTTATTATTCTCTACATTGATAAAAGTAAAAGTGACAATCAATTTTTGTTTTTCACTTTTGCCTTTATTTTTTGTCAGGCATCCAATTCTCCTGCGATCAAATTCAAACTACTCATGGTTATTACAGCGTCACTCAACATGCCACCTTTTATCAGTTCTGTATAGGCCTGGTAGTATATAAAACATGGTCTTCTGAAATGAAGCCTGTATGGTGTTCTGCCACCATCGCTGATCAGGTAAAAGCCCAATTCCCCGTTGGCAGCTTCTATGGCATTGTAAACCTCCCCCACTGGCATTTCCGTTTCGCCCATGATGATTTTAAAATGATATATGAGCGCTTCCATTTTGGTATATACATCTTTTTTCTCCGGAAGATAATACGCAGGAACATCTGCATGAAACACTTCAGCTTCTTTTCCTTTAAATTCCTGAACTTTCTGGTAAGCCTGTTTGATGATACTCAAACTCTGCCACATTTCTTCATTCCTGACTAGAAAGCGATCGTAACAATCGCCGGTTGTACCAACCGGTATTGTAAAATTAAAATCCTGGTAACTGCTGTAAGGTTCGTGAACTCTTACATCATAATCTATTCCGGTGGCTCTTAAATTCGGGCCAGTGAAACCATAGTTCAATGCACTTTCGGCGGATATTGCACCACAGCCCAT
>JAYSWW010000198.1:0-4669 GCA_043717805.1 Ferruginibacter sp. | reverse complement strand
AAGTCTGTCTAAAAGCTATTATAAAAATATCGCTCAACGATTTGCATTTGCTCAGGACGGAATTCTAATTTCCATCCTGGATAAATGCTGATAGTTTGCTGATGGTTGTTTATTCATCATCATTTTTACTTTACTTTTCTATGCAGGCACATTCATGATGTTCATTGATATATGCTATACTTATTTTAGAAAGTTTTTCTAAGGTAGAAATTTTTATGTCAGACAATTTCTTTACGTAAATACAGGCTTTGCCCATTTTAAATTTTCCAAGTTCGTCCAAAAGTTTTTTACTTTCTTCTGTTGGAGAAAAAACGTAGAGTGAAAACGCTGCTTTTCGCGGGGAAAAACCAATCATAGGAGCATCGCCTTCGTGGCCACTGGCGTATTTATAGTGGTAATTGCCAAATCCAATGATGGTTGGCCCCCACATTTTGGGTTCAAAACCTGACCATTTACGCATCAAATCAATCAGGCTGAAACTATCAACTTTCTTTTGGTCATTGTTGGCATAAGAGTTAATGAATTCAATGACATTAACTCCTGTATAAGTTGTCTTGGTTTTTGCCATAACAGTTAATTTATTGACTGCTCATTGTTTGCATGGGGCTTATAACAATGTTAGTGACCGATTGCTATTCCTGAAATATGGGAAATAGAATTCCGTCCGCTTGCATAAATACATTGTTGTGCATTCACTTTTTTAAATCAAGTTTTTCGTAAAACATAAACTATACTCAATATTTTGGTATTGTCCATAGTTTGGCATTACTGAGTAACCATTTATCTTATAAAATTCAATTGCTTCTACTTGTCTTTTCCCGGTCTCCAATATACATTTGGAATAATTTAATTCATGAGCCCATTTTTCCAATTCAAATAATACTTTACTTCCGATTTTTTGTCCTCGGAAATTTGGTTTTGTATACATCCGCTTAAGTTCAATAACACCGGGAGAAAATTCTTTAAATGCACCACATCCGGCTGCAGTTTCATCCAAATAGGCTAAGACTACATTGTTTAGGTTGACAATATTATTGAATTGATCGTAAAAGGAATGTTCGTCGCCGTCCATTTCTGATAAATAAGAATCAAGAAGTTCTACCAATTCAATAAAATCTTTATTGTTTGAATTTGTTCTAACTATTGCAATCATAAGATTGTAACTTTTAGTTGATGCAATCGTTTAGCATTTTCACAGGACGGAATTTGAATTCCGTCTGCCGATGATCGTCGCCCAATAAAGGAACGAAAATTTTACTTTAATTTAAATTTTAATTAAGGAACTGAAGCATATTTTACTTCCGTCCTCCCGGCTTGCAGAAATGGATTGTTGTGTAAAGTGCATTTAGTTTGTTGCTTTAAACCTATATGAAATACCAAACGAAATATAGTTCTTGTAAGAAATGTCAGTTAAACTGAAGCCTCCTGAAGCATCCGCTATTAAGTCATTGTTTATTAAATAAGTCAAACCACAATCGAATCTGTGGTCTGATTTACTGCTTTTTGGTATGAATCCATATATCTCACCGTAACAACCAAATTTATCTGTCAAACTTATCCCTGTGGTTAAAGTATAAATATATGTTTGTTGTGCAGTTTCTCCGTTCCATTCTACTCCAAGATTGTACCCTAAGCTCATTGTCTTGGATACAGTATGCTGCATTGTAAATCTAAAAGACGGAGCAATGTATTTAGTTCTAAACTTTTTACTTCCCAGGTTAGAAGTTGTTAAATGTCCAATAAATGAAGTTTTAGGGATTATACCTTTTTCTTCAACCAAAGCGGTTTTAAAACCAAGTGTTATTGGAGTCAAACCAGTTATTGTCTGATTTCTATTTTTATCAGTTACAAACTCTGAAATTATTCTTAATTCAAGATTTCCATTTATTCCATATTTCCAAAGTGTAGAAGGGTAACTATAAACACGTTCATTGTTGTCTGTATTTTCAAAAGTAAATCCATTTTCAATCTGAATATATTTAATTGGAGTTATAAATGGGCATTCAGTTTGATCCGGTCTATCCAATTGTATTGACGGTAAATTTTGTCCAAACAATTCTGTAGTAGTTGTTCCGAAAAAAAAACCAAATGTAAGAATGTATTTTGCCATTACTTTATTATAAAATCTATAAATTTTTCATTGTTGTACAAAGCATTTTACACAAAACAGTCTAAATGAAACTTTGCAGCTACATTTAAATTTTCACTGTTTCTTTGCTTAACACTTTTCTGATCACTTCATACATTTGTTGCCCTTTTACCTGTATTTGTTCCGGTGTCCACAACAAACTGATCGCAGTGGAAATACAACGGCTCATGATTGCATCGCTTGCAGAAAAATCTTTAGTGGCATGATGCATGACTGCGGCTTTAAGATCCGGATGCAAAGCATTTAATGTAACAGCATTTTTAAGGTGATCCCATTTGCGGATATAATGCCAGTTGTTATCGAACCAGTAAAAATTACCGGCCAGAATGCCCTGTGCTTTCATGGCAGCGACAACAGCTTTGGTAGCTTCTTCAGTGGGAAGGAACCAGCTTAAGAATGAACAACTGTCACCTGCTTCATCCGGAATTCGCCTGAATGATATTTCCGGTATTTGTGATAATATATTTTTCAATGCTGTTTGATTGTTGCGTTGAATGGATAAAAATGAATCAAGTTTCCTGATCTGGGCCAAACCAACGGCAGCATGAAGTTCACTTAACCTGAAATTGTAACCGATGAATGGATGAAGATCGGCTCCCCTGTCTGTTCCTTTGTGATCGTGTCCGTGATCACTGTACCCGTCACTACCGATGTAAACGTCTTCCCTGTTGGTCATAACAACACCAGCTTCGGCACAGGTGATGGTTTTTACAAAATCAAAACTAAAGGTACCTGCATCTCCAATGGTACCAAGTTTTTTTCCTTTGTATGTGCCTCCGATACTCTGGCAGGCATCTTCCAGTAAAATCAGTTTAAATTCTTTGCAAATGGATTGCAGCGCATCCAGGTCAGCCATACTACCACACATGTGTACGGGCATGATGCATTTTGTTTTGGATGTAATGGCATTGCGGACGGCAACCGGATCCAATGTGAGGGTATCATCAATGTCAACAAAAACCGGGATGGCGCCAACACTCAAAACGGCTTCAAAACTGGCCACAAAAGTAAAACTGGGAAGGATCACTTCATCTCCGTATCCAATACCCAATGCACTCATGGCGGCTGTTAAAGCTGCAGTACCACTGCTGACCAGCATGGCATGTTTGCTTCCAAACCTGTTACAAATGGCCGCTTCCAGTTCTTTGGCTTTCCAGATACCTTTACGCGGGCCATCAAAGCCATAGCGCATTAGTATGCCTGTTTCCAATACATCATTTACTTCTTTGCGTTCTTCGGCGCCAAAAAATTCATATCCGGGCATGATCGTTTCAATTAAATTTTTTAATAAATTACTTTGATGCAAAGGTAAAAAAAGGAAGGATATGGCCTTTAAGAAAAAAAATGCCACTGTTTCACTGATTTTCTATAATTAATCAGTGGCTGTAATTTAAAATAAAAACGGCCCGTAACTTTACAGGCCGCTTTTTTGCTGTGTAGCTGGTTTTGGTTTTAGTTCCTGGTCATCAACTGTGTATTGTTGTACAGGTGAGCCGTAGCGTGTAATTTTTCGGGTACACTGCCTTTGAATTTTTTACTGTTAAATAAGCTATATGCTTCAGAATTATCTTTTACCAGTTCATTCATTAAGTCGGGCGAATATGCCATGATATTACCACTATCGCCAACCTGTATATAATATTCATCAACCGCCACCTGGCCATTGAAATATTTTTTACAATAAACATTGATCTTTCCTTTTACTGTTCTAACTGCAAATCCCGGCAGGGTTTCAGTTGCCACGTGGCTGATGCGCCCGCTGTAAAATGTTCTTTGTGAAATGGCATAATGCTCATTGTTTTGGTAAGCTGTGATCTGTTTTGCCCTGATCTTTGTTTTCCCGTCTGCCAGCAGATAAGGAGAAGCAAAAGGCGAAGTCATTAGTTTTAAAGATTTGTAATTTTTAATATTTCCATCATTCAATTGTACAAAACAGTTGGCAGTCGTTTCTTTTGAATTTTCGATATCAGCTTTTCTCTGTAAAACTGAAACAGAACTGGTTGCGCATGAATTTAGGAGGATCAGGCTGCTTAACAGCAAGGCCGTTGGGGTGAGTGTTTTTTTCATCGGTTCGGAGTTATTAGGTTACGTGATGTAAAAACGGTTTTTGAAGCTGATTATTGCATGAATTGATAATAAAATATTAAATGATTTTAATAGTTTGATTCAGCTTTCCTTTTTCAATGTTCTTGGGTTGGTTCAGTTGAACCAGGAGGTATTATCATTACAGATCCTTTTGCATTTTTGGATTGCCCGGCCGGATCATTTGCTGTGGAGTGAATAGTGACATCCGGTGCTTGTATCAGGAATGATAAACCCTTGACTTTACTATTTTATTATTACTGATCTCAAGTATTTCAGCGATCATCATATCGGGTTCCCCGTCGGTTTTTCTAAGGTATTCCATGAGTATTTGTTCATCAGATATGATCAGGTTTTCCAGTTGATAATGTAAGGAGGGAAGCCTATGAAATGCTTCACTCCACCATTTTCCCAAAGCAGCTTTTCCCATGATCCAAC
>JAYSWW010000197.1:0-1815 GCA_043717805.1 Ferruginibacter sp. | reverse complement strand
GGCGGCAAGCCCCTCCAATCCTGCCGGTGATTACCTCAAGCTGAATAATATTGCAGTAACCAATGCGGTGAATCCTGTTTCAAATTTCTGGAACGGTTCTATTTCCGTGAATGGTGGTTTTGTAACAGGTACAAAAAATCCCGATCATTTTAACCAGATGGGAATTGATATTGATGAAGTAAATGTTGGAACAGGTCATAATATTCTTCCAAATGCCACAACTGCAACCGTAGAATTTGGTACAGAAGCCGATCAGTATTTTCCCAGCATATTTGCTTTTTCGATCCGTATGAAAGAGCCGGCAATATCACTTGACAAACTGGTAAGGGATGAAAACAACAATGGATTGGTTGAAGCCAACGAAATACTTACTTATACACTCAGCGGAACAAACAACGGTAGCGGTATTGCCTATAACAGTTTTGTGCTGGATTCTTTACCCTCAAACGTTCATTATGTGGCCAATTCAATGGAAGTAATCAGTGCGCCGGGTGTTTTACCAGGCATAAAAACAGATGCAGCTGATGCTGACAATGCAATGGCAGGAACCAATGCCGGAAGGGATTACCTGAAATTTTATATTGGTAACAACTGGACTTCATCCGCTGGCGGTGAATTGCCGCCTTTGGGAAATTATGCACTCAGGTTTAAAGTAAAAACCGGCGGCATACCAGGCAGCGTTGTAAATACAGCAAGGATAACGGCAAACTCACAGGCCGGGGAACTTTTTATTGACGACGGAACAGCCATCATATCCCCTGCCGGTGGCCCAACACCGGTGAAATTAAGTTCATTCACAGCCGTTTTATCCGGCAGCAATGGCTTGTTGAACTGGACAACAGAATCTGAGTTGAATAACGATCATTTCGACATTGAAAGAAGTGATGACGCCATCTTGTTTAAAGTTCGTGGAACCATTCCCGGTAATGGATTTACCGACGGCATCAAACACTATCGCTTTTCAGATCCCATTAACAGCAATGCGAAAATAGTTTACTACCGGTTGCGGATGGTTGGAAAGGACGGGAATTTCACTTATTCAGCGATCATTGCTTTGAGGTTGGGTAATTTGCCCATGAATGAATTTTCGGTTTATCCAAATCCATTTGTAAAAGATATCAGGGTATTTATCAGATGTATTACACCGGATGATGCTGTATTCAGGATAATTTCATTGGAAGGAAAGGAAATATTAATGCGCAGGTTGCCTGTTCAAAAAGGCGACAATATTGTGGTACTAAAAGACCTGGAGCAATTATCAGCCGGCAGTTATTTACTGGAAGTAAGTACGGCAGAAAATAAATTTGTAAAAAAAATATTGAAATACCAGTGAATGTTGAAACTGGATTACGATCAGCCTTCAATAGTTCTAATAATGAATTAAAATAAATGAATGGACTTTGCATTTACCTCATATATGTTCACAAAATTTCTTAGTATGAAAAAGATATTTTCTTATTTATTTATGTTTGTTTTCATTGCAAATGCGCAATCACAAAATGTAGGCATAGGAACTGTACTACCGGATGCATCGGCGCAACTGGAACTCAGTTCAACTACACAAGGCCTGTTACCACCCAGGTTAACAAAATTGCAACGGGATGCAATTGTTGCTCCTGCCGAAGGATTGATGATCTACAATACAACCAGCAAACTGCTCAATTATTTTGATGGCCTTGGCTGGAGAAATTCTGATGGTTCCAATGCCGATGAATTGAGGATTGGACAGCCTTACCGCGGAGGTATCATTGCATATATTTTGCAATCCGGCGACCCGGGATACAATGCCAGTAACTTGCATGGGATCATTGCAGC
>JAYSWW010000196.1:0-1817 GCA_043717805.1 Ferruginibacter sp. | reverse complement strand
CGGAAAATATCCTTGCAGAAGTATGAAATTCCGTCGCGCCGGTTTTTTTGGCAACATCATTGATATTCTCAGAACGTAAACCGCTGCCTGGCATAATGGTGATCCGTTCACCAGATCGTTGAATTAATTTTGCAATGAGTTCAGAGCCATCAAATGCGTTTGGCTTTTGTCCCGATGTAAGAATTCTTTCACAACCGATCTCAATAATATCTTCCATTGCTTTGAATGCATCTGCTGTTCTGTCAAATGCCCTGTGAAAAGTCACGCCCATCGGATAAGCCAGGCTTACCAATGCTGAACAGCGTTTTTTATCCACTGTTCCATCCTCCTTTAACATGCCAAATACTACGCCATCGCATCCCAGTTGCTTACATATCATAACATCCGATTGCATGATCTCAAATTCTGCATCGCTGTATAAAAAATCACCCCCACGAGGTCGAATGATGGGGTATAATTCAATTAGCAGCAAATCCCTTGCGGCTTTGATAAATCCATATGATGGGGTTGTTCCGCCATCTGCGGGATTGTCGCAAAGTTCAATTCTGTCTGCACCTGCAGATTGTGCTATAATGCAGCTTTCAATATTAAAGCCAATGACTTCGAGTTTAAAATTCAGGCCCAAAACTCCTGGTGCAGATTCTGAAAACTTTTCATCCATTGCTGCTTTTTTATGATATGCTGCTTATAATTTGACTTCTAAAGTACATTTTGAGATTTAGGACAAAATGTATTTTGATTGATGAATTTGATTCTCCTGATTGCTCTTCACGGAAAAAACAAATCCTTTTTGTATTGCATAAGCTCCGTATTGTCCTTTTTTATTCATTGCTAAAAAACCTACCTGTAAAGTTTTTGCTTTTTCTTTATCACGTTTTACAATTCTTTCCACTGCTTTTCTACAAGCGAATTCAGGAGAATAACCCTGGCGCATAAATTCCACCACCAAGTGTGTTCCGCAGATACGGATAACTTCCTCACCTACGCCGCTGCTGGTAGCGGCACCGATTTCATTGTCAACAAACAATCCGGCGCCAATGACAGGAGAGTCGCCAACTCGTCCATGTACTTTAAAAGCCATGCCACTGGTTGTTACAGCCCCTGATAAATTTCCGTTGCTATCCATCGCAACCAATCCCATCGTATCATGATTGGCTGTTCCATCATCAAAAAAATTAGGTGCAAACGGGCCATTCGCTTTTTTACCATCTTTACCGGCTGGAAGATTTTCAATATTGATTACAGGCTGGTATAAACTTTTTTTAAGCCAATCTGAATATGCTTTTTTTGCATCATCCGACAATTTGCCGTCTTCCAGGCTAAATCCGTTTTCAACTGCAAATTGCTGGGCACCGGCACCAACCAAAATAATGTGAGGTGTTTTTTCCATCACTTTTCGTGCAACTGATACCGGGTGTTTGATTCTTTCCAAACCCGCTACGGCACCACAATTGGCATGTTCGTCCATAATACAGCTATCCAGTGTTACGATGCCATCCCTGTCAGGGTAACCACCCAAACCAACACAACAGTTGATCTCATCTTCTATATGCATGGCACCTGCTTCAACAGCATCCAACGAGCGTCCTTTGACTGACAATATTTTCCAGGCTGCAGCATTAACTGCCATACCGCTGTCCCAGGTTGAAATGACAATCGGTTTTGTCGTACCTGCTAAACCGTTAGCCAAAGTATTTTTAGCTGTTAAGAAGGGTGCAGTCAAGGCAGAAAGTTGTAAAAATTTTCTTCTGTTAAGCATTGGGTATTTTTTAATATTCATCATCCAAACAAAATACAGGTTTCCTTGTTTTGAATTT
>JAYSWW010000195.1:0-1822 GCA_043717805.1 Ferruginibacter sp. | reverse complement strand
AATATCTGTTTCAATTGCATTCTTTAAAAGATCCTTAAGTTCATTTTCTTCCAGGGATTTTAAAACATAAACCTGGCATCGGCTGAGCAATGCACTGTTCACTTCAAAGGATGGATTTTCGGTTGTGGCTCCTATCAATGTAATGATACCCTTTTCCACAGCACCCAATAATGCATCCTGCTGTCCTTTGTTGAAACGATGGATCTCATCAATAAAAAGGATAACCCCGTTCTTTTCTTTTGATTCTTCAATGATCTCCCTGATCTCTTTAACACCAGACGAAATAGCACTGATCGTATAAAAAGGAACTTGTAAAGTTTGGGCAATAATATTAGCGATGGTTGTTTTACCTACACCGGGTGGCCCCCACAATATCATGGATGGAATTTTCCCATTTTCAATAGCAGTTCGTAAAATACTTCCCTTACCTGTGAGGTGCTTTTGCCCGATAAGGGTACCGAGTGTTTTTGGCCGCATTCTTTCGGCTAGTGGAGGAAGATTCATCCGGCAAAGTTACAATGCATGGCTTACTTCTGCATAGCTTGTTTTAGAAATGGAATGATATCATTGATGGTTACCGGTTCCTGTTTGTCATCAATATTGACAACGATCGCATAACCTGAAGGGCCGCCGGCTTTTCTTATGGCATCTGCTAATTTGTGTTGATCACTTTCCAAAAGCCTGCCGGATATTTCACTCCATATCTCTTTGGTACAAAGACAACCTTGTGTTGGGGTCAGGGGATAAAAACTGGTTGTTTTATAATATCCCGGGTTAACAGTTGTTCCATGTGCGATGATCTCTGTTCTGCCTGCTTTGCCTGCATAATATGTTTGCAGCAAGGGTACATAGTTCCTTAAATTTTCAGGCAATAATTTTTTATACATAAAAATATCCCACATTGTATCCGGTAATGAAATATTCCTGTAAAAATGAGAAGCCTTGAATTCAAAAGGCATGGTAAGCTGTATATTATTGGTTGGTCCGATAAAACTGCTTTTTGATTGATCAAAACCATCCATTCTGAAAAGGCCTTGTGGTGTATTGCCGTTTGTTAAAAAACAAGGCAGATTTGAAATACTTCTTGCGAGTTGAGGTACTGAAAAATAATTTCCCGTGTCGTCTTTAATAAAATTTCCTGCCTGGTCTCTTACCATTACAAGGCCGGGGAAGTTCCTGTTCTGCCGTTGAAAACTTATTAGCAGGGTATTGCCCGGTAAATATTTTTTTTCAAGGAATTCGTATATATACTCAGTTGCGTATTTTTTATCAACAGGATTGAGAAGATTCATTAATTCAAAAAAGAAAGGATCGCCCGGGTTATTTTTATACCTGGCTGAAGTAGTTTCAAGCAAATAATTTTTTACGCCGCTGTCTTTTTTATTTTCCAGTAAATAAACAGCACACATGGCAAATATTTTACTATCCCCCGTTTGTCCGAGCAATGTTTTAACCTGTTCATGGTATGAACCCGGATAACAGGCATAGATCAGCTCAAGAAGTGAACGTTGAAACAAAGTTGTTCTTTGCTGTATTTCATTTATAGCAATGTTAATCCTGTTGTTTGCCCAGGGTGATTTGTAATTAAGAAATTCCATAGAAGCAAATGCATCCTGCCATTTTTCTTCTGTTGAATCGTTCAAAGGGGCAGATAGATTCCGGTTAATGCTGTTATTGATCAAATTGCGATATAATTTATCCCTGCTAGCTTTAAGCACATTCTCAACGATAATATCCTGAGATAAAATAATATTGGATGAGAAAATAAAGAGTGCAAAAAAAATAAATCTTTTCAATCGACAAAGTTGTCCGGCCTTTTCAA
>JAYSWW010000194.1:0-1829 GCA_043717805.1 Ferruginibacter sp. | reverse complement strand
AAAGCTTCATAACGTTTGGCAGTTTGTTCCTGAACCTTCAATTGAACTGAGAGTTTATTAAGCTGTGCCCTCAGGTCTCCATCATAAATTTTTGCAAGGAGTGTTCCTTTGCTTACAACTTTACCTTCAATAGCGTTCAGGTAGGTCATTCTTCCGGATATCTCCGGGTGTATCTCTGTTGCTTCATTTGCAACTACTGTACCCGGCAACTCAAGATTTTCACTTAAAATACTTGTTTTTACTATAAATGCATCCACTTTTGGCGGAGCTGGTGCCTGTGTTTTGGAATTGCCACTTGCGGGTATCTTATTTTCTTTTGATGCACAACCAATCAAAAGAAACACTTGCAATGTTATATAAAAGAATAATGAAAAGGGTTTTTGTTTCAATGGTCTCACAGATTACTATTTATATTGAATGACTGAATGATAAAATTAAGGTTTATGCTTAATCTAATCATCCGAAAAATTATAAAAGGCAAGATTAAAAGTTTAAAAACTACAATGATTTAGCGAAAAGAATATGCTTTATCTGGTTTGCCTTGTGAAGCAATTCCTGTTTTTCATTGCTTAGGATGGTTACATGGCCCATTTTACGACCCGGTTTGGTTTGAGTTTTACCATAAATGTGTACAAAAACATTGTCCATGGCCAACACTTCATTCAAACCTTCATAAACCACTTCTCCGGAATAATTATCAGCTCCTAAGATATTTACAATGGCTGCATTCACAATATGCCTTGTATTTCCGGGAGGAAAATTCAGCATGATGCGCCACATCATATCAAACTGGCTGCTGTAACAGGCTTCAATGGTGTGATGTCCACTGTTATGAACCCTTGGAGCCGTTTCATTTACAAATACATTGTCGTCTATATCAACAAAAAGCTCAACTGCAAAAATGCCGGGGCTTTTAAGTTCTTTTACCACTTTGATAGCTATTGCCTCTGCTTTCCAAAATACTTTTTCAGGCAGGCTTGCAGGACTGATTTGATAGTTTAATAAATTCAGTCTTTGATCAAAGACCATATCAACCGGTGGGTATAATGAAGTTTCGCCTTTGTTGCTGATCGCAACGATGACTGCTATTTCTTTTTTAATGTGGATCATTTTTTCCAGGATAGCAGGAGTATCAAAACCAAGGCTGATATCATTGGAAGTTTTTAATACCTGCACACCTTTTCCATCATACCCACCCATTGCAAGTTTGTGTACTGCAGGTAAAAAATCTTTATTGAGCCGCAATGCATCTCGGTTTTCAGTAATGATAAAATCACTGCTGGGGATCTGGTTTTGTTTGTAAAATTGCTTTTGAAATATCTTGTTTTTGATGATCTTCAATGCAGCCGGTTTTGGATAAACGGTAACACCTTCAGATTCCAGTTTTTCCAATGCTTCTATGTTAACCGCTTCTATTTCAATTGTGATGGCATCCAGGCCTTTACCGAAATTGTATACATCCTCAAAATTATTGATATCGCCTTTTATAAAATGATGGCATAAGTGGGCTGCAGGGCATTGTGGATCATTTTCCATTACGAAAGTTTCTACCGGGTAATTGGCTGCCGCCTGTAATAACATACGGCCCAACTGCCCGCCTCCAAGTATGCCGGCTTTTTTCATCTGGCAAATATATTTGAAATTGGTTTAGGCACTTATTTTAATTGCATGTCTTTGGTTGATTTTGCTACAAATACACAAGTGTACATTCATGATAAAGAAATGTTATCTTTGATAAGCAATGATACCTGATTATCCTCATAAATTATTTGGAGACAAACGCATTAACTATTCCCTGTTAATGATCACCCTTGCCATGGATTCGGCAA
>JAYSWW010000193.1:0-1830 GCA_043717805.1 Ferruginibacter sp. | reverse complement strand
TATCTCAATGCGCTTATTGATACGGTATCCAACCCCTATACCAACGGCTCCCTGTTCGGGTTCAAGAATTGAATGTGGATTGAATGAGATGTAAAATCCCTTTTGAATAACAGGTGTATGCTTGTTTTGTCTTTGTGCAGAAGCATGTACAGAAACCAGGATCAGAAAGCAGGCCATTATTTTTGTCATAATTACTATTGTACTTACAAGAGTATTACTTCGAGAAAAATGTTGCTTCTTCACTGAGATCAATATACGGATATCTTTCTTTTATCCTTTTCAGATGCTCCAGGTTCGTAAGTAAAAACTTCTGATGTTGCTCAGATGTTGGATTGAAAGCCCGGTGATTCTTAGCAGCTACGATCACAGCCAGTTCTTTCATCAATTGCTGTGATGGCTCATCTATACAGGTTGAAATGAATTTCTCCCATACATAATTGGTGGCTGCATAATTAGGATGTACCATATCCTCGGCGTAAAAACGATAATCACGCAGGTCATCAATTACCAGTTCATAAGCCGGGAAATAAAAAATATCTACATCGTTTGTCAATGAATGAACGGCCTCTATCAAAGCGGCCTTGCTGCGGTTGTTCTCTATAAAACCTTCCCTGAGATGTCGCACCGGGCTTATGGTAAAAATAAAATTGACAGTTGGATTGATGTGCTTTACTTCTTTCATCATTGCTTTCAACACCTGCTTTATCTCACCGGTTTCCAATAAACGCCTGTTGAATTTATCAGCCGGAACTTTGTGACAATTGGCTACCACATTCTGATAAGCATCGTCCTTTTCATAACCCGATTGTTCATATACAAATGCAGAACCTAATGTTAATAATATCCAATTGGCCTCTCTGATAAAAACATTGGCTTTTTCCTGTGAACGATTGATCGCCTGCAAAGCTTTGATCTTATTTATATTTGAAAACTTTGTATGATGCTGCCAGCTTCCCCACAATTCATTGTAATAAAACAGTTCATCTTCGGAATACATTTTTCCGTTGGCATAAGAAATTACAGCGTTGGAAATGCTTACGGGATTGAATAAAATACCATTGGGGTTTTCCAGTACAGAAAATTTGTGATGGCTGAGTTTGTGCCCGATCTGTTCGGTAAAGCAGGAACCAACCAGTAACAACCGGTTGTTGTGACTGATCTTTACAGGGAATGCTTTTGGAAAAAATTCTGCGTGAAAATCCATTGTTATTAAATAAATATGGCAGATGCAATGGCATTGCATGTTGCCATTTGTCTTAAATCAATATTAAATTTTAAACCCGATTTTGTAAAATGCCTGATCATTATTTCAGTATCCATGTTGCCAACCAGGTCGTCTCCTGCCATCGGGCAACCACCGATCCCTTTTATAGCAGCATCGAATCTTATACAGCCGGCATTCAAAGCGGCATCCAGCTTTTCATGACGGTTATGGGGAGCCGAATGTAAATGAACCCCTATTTCAGTTGTTGAAAAAGCAGGAATGATCTTTTGCAAAACAGAAGAAACCTGCCCGGGTTTTGCCAGCCCGACTGTGTCTGCGAGGGAAATGATCTTAATATCCAGTTCAGTCATTTTTTCTACCCAATGCATAACAATGCTTTCATTGTATTCATCCCCATAAGGATTTCCAAATCCCATTGAAATATAAACTACAAGTTGTTTTTGATTTTTTATACATAAGTTATGTATCTCACTCACAGTGTCAAAAGAAGCCAGCATGGATGAATTGGTATTGCGCTGCTGAAAAGTTTCAGAAATGGAAAAAGGAAATCCAAGGTAAGTGATCTCATCAAAAACAACTGCATCTGTTGCTCCCCGAAGGTTGGC
>JAYSWW010000192.1:0-1830 GCA_043717805.1 Ferruginibacter sp. | reverse complement strand
ATTATTGTTTGATCAGTTTATCGTTGTAAATAACAGCACCGTTTTCATCAACTATATTTAAGATATAGATACCTCTGTTTAAACTGTTTACACCTTCGATCATTTTCCTGCTGCTTCCTTTTGAAATACTGAATTGCGTTGAAAGTACCAGTTTACCTGTCATATCAAATAAGCGGCTGTTAACTACCTGGCTGTGTGTACTAAGGAAATCAACAGTAATGTTTGTATTAAATGGATTGGCTAAAACAGAAACATCTGTTTTTACAATGTTTAATTTAAACACAACCGTATTTGAATACTTTGAACTGCCATCCAAATCAACCTGCCTGATCCTGTAATAATTTACCCCGGCAACAGGTTTGGCATCATATGCATTGTAATTTTTAGTGTTGTTCCCGTTTCCTTTGCTTTGTAAAGAAGTAACAACTGACCAGGTATTGCCGGCATCTGTACTTTTTTCAACATCAAAATATTTGTTATTAATTTCAGACGCAGTAGCCCAGTCAATGGCAACACCACTTCCTTTCTGACGTGCTGTAAGATTTAGGAATGTAACAGGTAACGGACCGCCTAATGGGCAAGATGCAAATTTAAGGTCATCGATCGCAAAGTCATTTCCGCAACCATTCACCGTTCCGTCTGATAAAGTAAATCTGATCCTTTTTACTATGAAACTGCCCGTTGTTGGTAATGTAAAAATACCACCTTTCAATACCCAGGTTGGGATTGCTGTTTCTGGTGCAGGTGCAAGTGTTACGGGTGAATTGATCAATTCCACCCAGTTATTGCTGGCATCTCTGTATTCAGCTTTAATTGTTATTGTAGGTAATACCGGAGAAGTACAAGTGCCCGGAATGCTGACATTCATCAGGTAAAAACTAACAGCATAGAAACCTGCAGCATATCCCTGAGTCCTTGTAACGCCTTTCCTGTAAAAATTTTCAGTCTTTCCATTGATGACCAATGATTTTCCATCTGTATCCAATGGTGTATGATCAATGGATTTATGCCAACCGGAATTCTGGTCTGTATAATTGATAACCCGATATGTTCCATCGTTTGACAATGGACCATTTGCCTGGTAACTCAGGTTTAAAACATTTGTATTTCTTGATGAATTAGTGCCGGTTCCAAAATCTTCAGACCAATAAACGATTTCGCTTCCACAGAAAGCCTGTGCAGATGCCTTGCCGGATAAAAGCGTAATAAACAAACTAAAAAGAAGCATTGTTTTAAAAGACAGTCCTCTTGCATTCATAAGTGTAATTTTTTTCATAATTTAAATTTAATTCGGTTTGGGAGTTAAACAAATAATGATTTTCAGGAATATTGTGGGATAGTTACACTAGAAAATGCACATACAATCAAATGGTATCGATGTACTTTTAAAGAGATAGTGATATTGGTGAGGATTGGATTATTGAAGAATACACTGTTGGTTATACAGGTATTACACAATCTAGATAATAAAATTAGGCAAAGATTTTCATAAAAAGGCTGCTTTTATAAAAAAAGTTGGATATGCAACTATCCAACTTTTTTTAAGACATTCATTAATTATTATTGTTTTATCTCCTTTTGCATCGGATTGCCGGCATTGTTACCGCCACCACGGGGATTGCCAGACCTTGCTTTAAATAATTGAAACTTAGTTGGTTCTGCAAATGCAGGCCAGCTATTATTCTTCTCATTTATGTCGGCGGTCTCCCTCATCGGATCAAGTTTTATGGATGCTACTTCCTTGTCTTTGAGGAAGGTTTTGGTCACTTTATTTTCGTTTTTCCTCCAAATATAAACTGGTATCCGGTCTGTTTGTTTGGATCCGTCTTT
>JAYSWW010000191.1:0-1831 GCA_043717805.1 Ferruginibacter sp. | reverse complement strand
TTTCGGCCATCCCTACCAGGTAGTCAGCTACTTTTAATACATGATCCGCATGTTCCTGTTTGCCTGTATTTAAAAACTCTTCCCAGTGTGCAAAAGCGAAAGAACACATACCGGTGCAAAAATGTACCAACTTGCCTGCTTTGGAAGGGAACATAGGCAATCCCTGCTCATCAAAATCAAGGTAATGCCCCTGGTACAGCCTGTCGCGGAATGACAACGGGTAATATGAAATGGCATAGCTGGTACGTTTAACCGGATCCGTTAATTTCCAGTAATCCGGGTTGCCCACCCAATACATTTTTAGTTTTTGTAAAAAGTCGCTCATATAAAATTTGCTTTTTGTAAGACCTCGCCCCAACCCATCTCCGAAGGAGAGGGAGCAGAAGAACTTCGCGTACAATGTATTATTTGATACATAACCGATCCTGTTTTACAAGGTAATGTAAGAAATAAGCCAGGCTTAAATATACAGGCATGATATCAGGCCTTGAAGTGATCTGTTTTTCATCAATGGGCAATTTAAAGTCATGTATACATTTCACCGATTCTGCAAATACAGGATATTTAATAAGGTATTGCTGAAAATCGTTGTTGCCTGCGTCATCAAATTTCTTATTCAGCTTGTGCTGGTATAGTTTTGTGGGCGTTAATTCCTTGAGAATGTATTTTATCTTTTTTTTAAGCGGTTCCCCTTCTGTAAAACTATACCCGTATCCACTTTTTACGGAAGCAAGTTCAGGATCCATTTTACGTATCATGGCCTGCTGAAAATCGAAAGAAATTCCATGATGTGGCAAAGACCGGTATGCCATCCTTGTCAGTTGCCTGTCGCTGAATGGTGTTATAAAATGTCCTAAAGCATTTTCTGCATTGGTCCTGACACCCATCAGGCTGGCAACATATACTTCATTGTAATATTTCTGAATGTATTTTTTTGAAAGCCTTTTGGTATCACTGTTCAACCCGAGTTTCTTCAATAGTTTTGATCTCAGATATTCAAAATATTTTTTTTCAAACTCCTTGTCTGTAAAACTTTCCCCGGATAAATGATATGCCATTGCATATTTCGTAAAATATTCCAGGCTCCATGAAGGAGATTCCATGTGCCATTCGTTCCTGTATTGCTCTCCACCAATGCCATTTATCCCAAGTTTTTTATCGCCGAGTATGGCAGTTCTGTGTTCAATGGTATGGTAATCCTCCATCAGGAAGCAATGCATCCGTATATGTCCGTCATAGAAGAACAATGATTTCTTCAGTGTATCTTCGAGTTGTTCATTGTTCTTGTCAAAATGATGTTTCCCTTCAATAACCCTCAAAGGTACCTGTGCTTTTTCAGCAACTTTTTCTGCAATCGTAAGTTCCAGGTCTTTAGATTTACGCCAGAAAGAATGGATCTGGAAATCTTTACAATATTTTTTAATCTCGATCAGCATCATGCGGCTGTCGTGCCCTGCCGTTAGTCCGGAATCCACACCATAATGATCTGCAAAATTTTTCACATCACTGAAATAGTTATCAATAGCAGCAATTTGTTCATCAACTGCTTCCTCAAATGTTTTAGCAGCACCCGGTTCAGGAAAATCCAATAAAACATTGTCTGTTACAACTTCCATCCCTGCAAGCGAATTCATTAAACTGATCTCCAGGCGGGATATTTCATTGAACAATGTATCCGGGCCAATGAGCCTGCCACATGTGATCACTTCCGTGGTTGCCAGTTTATTCAATGTGACCTTGTTTTTTAGTCCGAATAAAACTGCCAGGAATGAACTGGAAATGATCGTTTGTTCATTGTTAAAATAAATATTGAAGATTCCTGCCTGGTCGG
>JAYSWW010000020.1:0-6132 GCA_043717805.1 Ferruginibacter sp. | reverse complement strand
GTGCATCTAAATTATCCAAAGATGCATCGCTTACGGTATGCACTTTTTTTATGCCATAATTCCCGATGGCTGCGAGGTCGTCTTTCACAGTGCCTAATACAATTGCTTCTGCAACTGTACCCGTTTGTTCGGCAATTTTGGCTGCATAATTAGCAGCTTCAAAGGATGATTTCTTGATGTGGCCTTCTGCCTGGTCTAAAAAAACTAAAACCATAATAATGGATAATTTAATAATGGATAATTGTTAATTTATTTAATATTTAGGGTTACGGATAATATAGTCACCAATTAAGGTAGAAAAATTATTCATTGTCCACTAAATCATTATCAGTTAAATCACTCTTGCTTCTTCGTGCAGCAATCTAACCAGTTCCTCCGGGTTATCGGGAGAAACCAATTTCACTCCGGCCTTTGCCGGAGGAAGATCAAAGGAAACAACATTCGTCAATGATTCTGCAACTACCGGTTCAATAACTTTCAATGGTTTTGACCTGGCTCCCATGATTCCCCTCATATTCGGAATGCGTTGTTCAGCCATTCCTTTCTGGCAACTGATCACGACCGGTAGTGTTGCTTTATCTGTTTCTTCACCGCCTTCAATTTCACGAACGGCAATTGCATTTCCGTCTTTGATATCTAATTTTTGTGCATGTGAAATGAAAGGCATGTCAAGCATTTCAGCAACCATACCACCGATCGACGAACCATTGTAGTCGATGGTTTCTTTACCCGTAAGAATCAGGTCATAACCGACAGCTTTTGCAACTGCAGCAATTTGAGCTGCGATAAAATAACTATCTGTATTTTCAGTATTAATGCGTATGGCTTCATCGCCACCAAGTGCCAGCGCTTTGCGGATGATGGGCTCGCTGTCTGCTGACCCTGCATTTACAAGGTGTAATTGGATGGAAGGATCTGCTTCTTTCAATTCGATGGCTCTTACCAATGCATACCATTCATCGTATGGATTGATGATCCACTGTACACCATCAACAGCAAATTTCGTATTGTTATCAGCGAAGGCTATTTTTGCCGTAGTATCAGGCGTTTTACTGATGCAAACTAATATCTTCATGTAGGCTTTTTTTCCTTTCGTCTACCTTTGAAACGGAGAAAAAAGGGGTGAGGAAATAAAAGTTGTTTATGCAACTAAGTGCAAATATAAGCGTTGTAAATGTAATTGTAAAACATCGGAAAAAAAATAATGTTCTATGAGCAGGATCGAGAAATTATTGGAGTTTATGAAAACTTCGGGAAAGGACAGTTTCCTGCAGCATGCGCTGGCACTTGAGTATATTAAAGTTGAAAACGACGAGGAAGCCCGGAAATTATTCAATGAAATATTATTGAGGGAACCAACCTATATCGGTTCTTATTATCACCTGGGTAAATTACTGGAAAGGGCAGGGGAATTCGACAGGGCGATCAGGGTATATAACAGGGGAATGGAAGAAGCAAAAAAAGCGGGTGATAACCACAGCTACAATGAGTTGCAGGGTGCGTTGGAGGATATTGAGGAATAGTTATTAGTTCATAGTTTTTAGTTTGTTGCTGTTTTTGAGAACAGGCATATTTTCAGTTTGTTGCATAGAAGGAAAAAAATGAGTTTACTTAATAAATTTAATGAGTTTGTAAAAACTGAAAACCTGTTTCAGGCAAATGATATATTACTCCTTGCCGTAAGTGGGGGAGTGGATTCTGTAGTATTATGCGAATTGTGTAAACAATCAGGATTTTATTTTTCCATTGCACATTGCAATTTTCAATTAAGGGGAAATGAAAGTGAAGAAGATGAAACCTTTGTTATGCAACTTGCTGAAAAATACAAAGTGCCCTTCTTTGTAAAAAAATTCAAAACAGAAAAATATGCTTCTGAAAACAAGATCAGCATCCAGCTTGCTGCCAGGGATCTTAGATATGAATGGTTTACCGGATTGATAAATGAGTCAACCGTTAATCCTTTTCTGCACAAAGTATCCGGGCAGGTAATAAACCATCTCCTTACTGCTCACCATGCAGATGACAACATCGAAACCATCCTGATGAATTTTTTTAAAGGTTCCGGAATCAATGGGATAAAAGGGATCCTTCCAAAACAAAATAAGATAATCAGGCCATTGTTGTTTGCAAAAAAAGAGGACCTGCTGTTATTTGCAACAGAACATAAACTTGCTTTCAGGGAAGATTCATCAAACAGCAGTGATCATTACACCCGTAATTATTTCAGGAACCAGTTGATACCGGGTTTGGAAAAAGTTTTCCCGCAGGCAAAGGATAATATCATTCAAAATGCCAAAAGATTCAGGGATATCAATATCTTGTACAACCAGGCTGTAGAGGCTGTTATTAAAAAACTGGTCACAATCAAAGGGAATGAAATTCACATCCCTGTTCTTAAGTTATTAAAAACGCCGGCACTGTCAACCATCCTGTACGAGTTGATGAAAGATGCAGGGTTTTCTGCCCAACAAACCGATGAAGCTGTAAGGTTATTGAAAAGTGAATCCGGTAAATATATCCAGTCTGCCACGCACCGGATTTTACACAACCGGAACTGGCTGATCATTTCGCCTTTGAATGATACGGCCACAGGTCATTATTTAATAGAGGAAGATGAAAAAGAAATAATTTTTACAAAAGGGAAATTATCCATAGTAAGATCTGTTGACCTAAACATTGTTCCGAATGCCGGAATTGCAATGCTGGATGAATCTCATATTAAATTCCCTTTGTTACTAAGAAAGTGGAAGCAGGGTGATTATTTCTACCCGCTTGGCATGCGGAAAAAGAAAAAACTCAGCAGGTTCTTCATTGATCAGAAATTATCCATGAATGAAAAAGAAAATACATGGGTGATCGAATCCGGAAAAAAGATCATCTGGATCGTGGGAATGCGTATTGATGACCGGGTAAAAATCTCTCCTCATACAACCAGCGTTTTGAAACTTAGTTTAACTTCTTAAATGTTTTAAACCCATATAAACTTCTGCCTCTATCCATGACCGAATAAACTCGGATTTTTTAATTTATCAATGATCTGTTCAAACAATGCTGGTTGTAATGTTGAAATCAATATCAGGGAAAAAGCCAGTCCAAACAGTGATCCCCACAAATGTGCATCGTGATTTACATTGTCGCCGCCATTTTTCCCCATATAAATGCAGTAAACAATGTATAGTACAGCAAATAATAAAGCAGACACTTTCAGTGCGCCATATAAATATACACTGCTCCATGGATCAAAAATGATGGCTGCAAAAAGTATAGCCGATACTGCACCCGAAGCCCCCAGCGACCTGTAATTTGAATCATCTTTGTGTTTTATATAACTTGGAATATCAGAAATGATCAATCCAAAAAAATACAAGAGCAGGTATGAAACCCTTCCACCCAGGCCATAAGCGAAAAAAATGGTTTCAATGGCAGCACCAAAAAAGAATAAGGTAAACATATTAAAGATCAGGTGCATCCAGTCGGCATGTAAAAAACCGGAACTGATGAACCGGTAATACTGATTGTTTCTCTTAACCCCATAAGGCCACATAATGGTTTTGTTAACAAAATCATGACTCGAAAAACCAATGAGCGAAAAAATAACATTCGCTGCAATGATACCAATGGTAACCGGAATAGAGGCAAAATCCATAATAATAATTTTATCAAATCTAAGGGAAAAATAGTTGGAATACTTACGACGGTTTTATTGCGATAATTAACTCGTAGGTTATACACTTTACTGTAATAAAATTTTACCGCAAAGAACATGAGTTATTGAGTTTTCGCAGAGAGGAAATTGTGTTCTCTGCGAAAACTCATGTTTTTCCCGGCTCTCTGCGGTAAAAATTTAAACATGGTGATATTTTTCATTTCTTAAAATGCTGCAGGCACGATAAACCTGTTCAGCCAGTATCATTCTTACCAACTGGTGCGGGAAAACCAATTGTGACAAACTCCATGTATGATCGGCCCGTTTTAAAACATCATTGCTCAATCCGTATGCACCACCAATTAAAAACACCAGGTTCTTTTCACTTTCATTGGCACGTTGCTGAATGAATGCTGCAAGCCCTTCACTCTTAAATTGTTTGCCTCTTTCATCCAGTACTATTAGATAATCTTCTTTATTCAAAAAATGAAGGATCATTTCGCCTTCCTTTATTTTAAGGTCCATTTCACTCATCATGCCTGCATTTTTTGGCATGGGTATTAATTGCCATTCCACCGGGAAATAATTTGATATGCGTTTGGTAAACATTTCCACGCCTTCTTTTACATAGGTTTCATGTGTTTTGCCGATGCTCCAGAATTGTATTTTCATACTTTTTTTTTAAAAAAAATGACGGCAAAAAAATCTTTTGTTTATTTTTTCTCAATTTCCATCCGGAGTAAAAAATCAAAAAGGTTGGTTTCAGTAGGAATTTGTAATTTTTTTCTTAGCCTGTAACGGCTGATCTCAACACCCCTTGTTGAGATAGTCATCAATTGAGCAATTTCTTTTGTTGACAAATTCATACGCAAATAAGCGCAAAGCTTTAATTCATTTGGAGAAATTGCCGGATACTTTCCTTTTACAACTGTGAGGAAATCACTGTGTACTTTATCAAAGTGTTTGGCAAAGTGCTCCCATTCTTTATCCAGGTTGTCATCTTCGGTAAGTGTTTTGGCCATTTTTTTCAACTCTGCAACTGCCATCTGATTATCCAACCCTTTCATAACATGGGTTAGTTCACCTTTTATTTTTGAAAACAATTCTCCTTTTTTTACCAGGTGCATGGCAGATGAAGCCAGTTCAGAATTTTTAAAGTTGATCTCCGCTTCCAGTTTTTCATTTCGCAAAGCTACCATTTCACTTTCCGTTTTGTTCAGTTCCAGTTCATGAATATATAAAAGTCTTTTTTGTTCTTCTTCATATTTTTCCTGTTGTGATTTGAACTTTTTCTTTTGCCAGCGGTAAAAAATATAAAACCCGGTAATGATGATTATTATCAAAAGAATTATTGCCCAGATTGATTGATACCAGGGTGGTAATATTTCAAAAGAATAAAAAGAAATGGCAGATTCTATACCAAGGTTGTTCCTGACTTTTGTTTCAAAGCTGTATTTTCCTGAGGGTAAATTGGTGTATTCTTTTTCTGTTCGTTTTGTCCATTCCGACCATGTTTTTTCATATCCTTTTAGCCGGTAACTGTATTCAAGGTTTGATTGGTATCCGAATGATGAAGCAGAAAATTCGAATCGGATCGTTTTCCAGGCATTGCTTATTTCCGGGATATTACCTGCATCCTGAACCTGTATTTGATTTACATCTTTAAAATACCCGGCAAATAACAGGCTGTCAGTCTTGTTTATGATCCTTACTGTTCTGATATGTACCTGCAGGTTTGGAACAGTTTGTTTATACTTTTCATAATTGATGTGGTAAAAACCTTTTTCGCCTCCTAAAAAAATGTTGTTTTCATTTAAAGGGTAAATAAATTCAAAGCCGCTTAAAAGTTTGTTATTCAATTCAGGGAAGTAAAATTTTACGGGTTCTTTTCCTGTAAGATCAATAACACCCGGCGTTTTTTCATGAATGAACCAGATGTTTCCGGCATTGTCTTCTTTTAAATAACGGATACTTTGTGTGCCAAATAGTTTGTTGTAATAAGAGGAAGCTTCAAAAATATCTTTAAGCTTGTTGTAAATAAAAATACCTTTTTCTGTTGCAAACAGTACTTCATTTTTTATTTTATATACATGGTTGTTTAATAAGGAAGGAAGTCCCTGTTTTTCATTGTATGTTTGGGTTGTATAAGATCCATTGTTGTTTTTGAAAATTTTATAAACGCCATGGTAAGGATGAGATACCCATATATTTGATTCCGGATCAATCGCAATAAACCTGGAAGATTCATTGAAACCGGGTATTTGAGCATATTGGCTGAACCGGCCGTTTTTACAATCAAATAACATGAGTCCTTTGTAATTACCTGCCAGCATTTGTGTAACCGGCAATGAGCCTGTCATTGGAACAAAATTCCAATAACCCGGACTTGTAGCAATGGGCAAAGCTGAATTTTCCCTGATAACAAATGCGCCCTCATGATGCCCCATCAATATCTGGCCATTGATTTCAGCCAGGCCCCAGGTTTG
>JAYSWW010000190.1:0-1831 GCA_043717805.1 Ferruginibacter sp. | reverse complement strand
GCTTGGATTGGGGTTGGGCGCAGGGTTATCCTTGTCTTTAGAGATATTTCTACCCTTACTAATTACGCTGGCAATAGAACAACCAATGATGGTATCATCCATGGCAAAACCGTTAGGGCCAACCGCAGATTTTACCAGGCAATTTAGAAACTCGAACCGATGCTGGCCATTGGGATTCTGCCAGGGTGAAGGCGTTGTAACATTGGGATCATAATGCGTAGGGTCATTGTTTACAGTTGACGGATCGGTAAAGAAACGTCCACCGAAATGAATCCGGGGAATATCCAGATAGCTCATAATTATTTCCAGTTTATGTGGTGAAATGCTTTTCGAAATAAGTAGCGTAGAGATTTTTTTCCAGGGTCCAGAGACTATAAAGTAAATGAAATTTTTTATTAAAACCTAACTTTATAGATTAATTATTTTACATCATATATTTTTCAAAAGATATTTTGTCATTTTAGGTTTTCCACAAAATACATATCGATCATGCCTTTATTCTTAGCGTCTATTTTACCACGAAAGTTACACTTGAATTTATCTTTGATCAGTTCATAAGTGGTTCCGCTGATGTTAACCTTACCCGGTTCTCCGCTGCTTTCCATCCTGGAAGCTATATTAACAGTATCTCCCCAGATGTCATAAGCAAATTTCTTGATCCCTACAATACCCGCCACCACCGGCCCTGTATGCAGTCCTATCCTGATCTCAAAATATGATTTGCCATTCGCTTCCCTGTTTTTTTTCTCCTGAAGCATAAAATCACGGATCTCCAATGCTGCCATCAGGGTGTCCAGAGGATTTGTTGATTTCTCAACCGGCAAACCACCTGCACACATATAACTGTCACCAATAGTCTTTATTTTTTCTACCCCAAACTTTGTGATGATATTATCAAAAGTACTGTAGCAATAATTTATTTCACTTACCAGTTCCTGTGCATTCATATGTTCACTGAGTTTTGTGAAGTTCTTAAAGTCGGTGAATAAAACGGTAACTTCTGCAAAGTCCTTTGCCCTTGCAGCACCGGTTCTTTTAAGTTCATCAGCAGTCTCGGCCGGCAGGATATTCAGTAACAATGAATCAGATTTTTCTTTTTCTTCATTCAGTTGGCGTGTACGTTCTATTACTTTTTCTTCCAGGTTTTCATAAAGAAGTGCATTTTCGATGGAAATGGCCATCTGGCCGCTTAAAAGCAGTAGCAGGTCGATCCGTTCTTGTGTAAACGCAGCATTGGTGAGATTGTTCTCAAGATAAATGATACCGGTAAGTTTTCCCTGCTGAACAAGCGGGGCGCATAAAACGGAACGGGTACCCTGTTCCCGGAAATAAATATCATTTGTAAAATTCCCCTGCAACGTGGCATCATCCAGTATAACGGGTTGCAATGAATGCGAAACATAATTAATGACTGCTTTTGATAATCCTTTGTATTGTTCCAATGGAATTGACGGGAGTATCATCACTTCATCATTCCCGGTAATATACTCAGCCTGAACCTGCAATTGTTCATCCCGGTAAAGCAGTAATACGATCCTTTCAGCGCCCGCATTTTCAATGATGATCTTCAACATTGAAGTAAGCAGGTCATCCAGGTGAATCTTTCGTGAAATGGCTTCAGAAGATTTTAAAATGGTGGCAAGATCGATGTTACCGGCTTTCCGATTTAAAATTGATGAACCCTTTAATGCCGGACCATTGCCCTGTACAGAAAACCCTGAATCATCTTTTTCCGATAAGCCCGGATAACGAAGTAACAATGCATCGGCATAAGCAGAAGCACCCTGGTTCCTGTAATCGTATACAGCATCCTGTAAGTGAAAGCCGGCTA
>JAYSWW010000189.1:0-1831 GCA_043717805.1 Ferruginibacter sp. | reverse complement strand
GTAAAGGGATAAACGCTTTCTATGAACGAATAAAAAACCACAGTCTTAAAATAGATTGGTAAACTATGATAAAAAATTATCTAAAAATAGCCTGGAGATACATTTTCCGGAATAAAATCACCAGCACTATTAATGTGGCCGGGTTGTCCATCGGGATTGCCTGTGTAATTCTGATTGCCCTGTTTGTTCAGGATGAAAGGAAATTCGACGGTTTTTTTTCTAATGCCGACCGCATTTACCAGGTAGATCTTGATGGAGTAATGGGGGGGCAGGCCAACTATGTGTCGAACACTCCTCCGGCAATAGGCCCTGCATTAAAGCAATCATTTCCGGAAATAACTGCCTACACCAGGTTTTTCGTAATGGGTCGTGAAGTTATAAGTATTGAAACGGGAAATGAAGAACAAAAATACTTTACTGAAAATAATTTTCTTGCGGTGGATTCCAATTTTTTACAAGTGTTCGATTACGCATTTATAGAAGGAAATGCAGGCACTTGTTTTGAAAAACCACATTCAATTGTTCTTACAGAAAAAACAGCAATAAAATATTTTGGCAATACCAGGGCAATCGGAAAAAATCTGGTACTTGATGAATACAAAGAGCCCTTTGAAGTAACAGCTATCCTGAAAGATATTCCGGAACAATCCACAATCAGATTCGATTTATTGATTCCGACTTCGGCCTGTCCGCCCGTAAAACGTTTTAGCTGGAGCTGGGTCTGGCTGCAGATGAACACGTATGTATTACTGGATAAAAAGGCGGCAAACAACAAAGAAGCGATCAAACGGTTGGAAGCTAAATTTCCTGCAATGGTAAAAGTGCAGGCTGCCAGCGCATTTAAGCGGATAGGTCAGCCCATTGATGAGTTTTTGAAAAAAGGAGGTAAATGGGATTTTCATTTGCAGCCATTATTGGATGTTCATTTGTATTCCGGTGGCATCAGTTCACCTTTTCTGACCACCTTGGGCGATATTAAATATGTGTACATTTTTTCTGTTATTGCATTAGTCATTATGATACTGGCTTGCGTGAATTTTATGAACCTGAGTACAGCCCAATCATCCCAAAGAGCAAAAGAAGTAGGCATTAGAAAAGTGCTTGGCTCAGAAAGAAAACAATTGATCAGGCAGTTTTTGACAGAGGCTTTGTTGTACAGCTTTATCTCCACGCTGATTGCCCTGGCACTGGCGGCATTGATGATGCCACTATTTAATTCGGTAGCCGGGAAGGCGCTTACCTTTAGTTCGATATTTTCTTCGGGAACCTGGGTCATGATTTTACTAATCATGATTATTACAGGCCTTCTAGCCGGAAGTTACCCGGCATTTTACCTGACAGCATTTAATCCGGTGGCAGTACTCAAAGCCGGAAAATCGACTAATAGTATATCCAATTTATTTATCAGGAATGGGTTGGTTGTTTTTCAATTTATAGTTTCCGTAGCACTTATTATCTGTACCACCATTGTGTTTCAGCAATTACGCTACACACAGAAAATGGACATGGGATTGGAAAAAGATAATATCATCATCATTCCGAATACGGAAAAACTGACCAATGGGGCTGAAGAAGTTTTACGGCAGCAAATGCTGCAGTTATCCGGTGTATCATTTGCAAGCACCGCTTCCAGCGTTCCTGCCAAAAATATTTTTGGTGATGTATATATACCTGAAGTGAATGAGGTAAAGGAAAATTTGGCAAAAGATATTGCACTCAATTCATTTGTTGTTGATGAATCATTCATACCGGCACTAAATATACAAATCATCAAGGGCCGCAATTTTTCGAAAGAGTTTAATGATTCCACTTCCGTTATCGTTAATGAAAC
>JAYSWW010000188.1:0-1839 GCA_043717805.1 Ferruginibacter sp. | reverse complement strand
AGAAGGAGAAGACATTGCCATTCTTACTTTTGGACATCCTCGAAATTTTGCTGCCGCCGCGATTCGGGATGTAAAATCTACAGGCCTCAATCCTGCACATTATGATATACGGTTTGTAAAACCATTGGATGAACCTTTACTTCACAAGATTTTGCAAAATTCAATAAGGTTATTACTGTAGAAGATGGAACCATTGTTTGCGGATTTGGATCTGCGATATTAGAATTCATGAATGAACATGGCTATAAAGCAGATGTAAAGATCATGGGGATTCCGGATACACTCATTGAACATGGCACTCCCAAGCAGTTATATGATGAAATTGGAATTGATGCGAATGGTATTGCAGAAGCCATCAGGGAAATGGCTTCCATTCGTGTGAGTATGCTTCAATAGACATTCTTATCAATCAAATTTTATCGCTTCCAGGTTAAACAGTTCCGGGAACTTTCCTTTTTTATCCCTGAAAAATTCTTTGACAACGGCTGCATCAGCCTGCTTGTTTCCCGTTGGGAAAAAAGGCTCACTGAAACCGGCTGTTTTTTTTTCATAATCAAGATAAGCCATGTAAACCGGAACACCCGCAGTAAGAGCTACATGGTAAAATCCACTTTTTATTTTTTCAACTCTTTTGCGTGTACCCTCAGGAGGTATAACAAGGATCAGCCTGTCCAGTTCTTTAAATTTACTGATCATCATATCTACCATACGGGTATTCTTTTTCTTTCTTTCCACGGGAATCCCTCCTGTATTTAAAAAAAGGTTTTTTATGGGCCAGCGGAATAATTCTTTTTTTGCCAGGTAATTCAATTTAATATTAAACAACCTTACAGCTGCCATTGCAAAAACAAAATCCCAGTTGGATGTATGCGGCATGGCGATGATGACAGCTTTTTTAATTTCAGCAGGGATCCCTTTCCCGGTTATCTTCCATCCTTTGCGTTTAAAGAACCATACAAACAGGGTTGTTATCATATGTTGAAGGTAATGTGTAAAAAGATAAAATTCAAACAGGGTTGATTGTATTGTTTTTTTAACCTTAAAAAAACACTGGTAAAATTATTTTAGTTGGATTTTAAAACTAAACTTTTTTAATTTGTTGAATTGATATTTTGATAAAGAGGATAAGTTAATTTTGTTTGTGATCTGTTTTAGGACATGCTAATTTAAAACGAATATTGAAATAAGACTGAAGCTATTAATTCTAATGGCATTAAAGCCCCCTCTCCTTTGAAGAGGGGGTGGGGCTTAAGATAAATTCATCGGAACTTCAACCACCAATAATTCTGCGTCTTCAATTGCAGTTACAGTAAAAGAATCCGATTCAGAAATTCCGGCAGCATCTCTTTTGTTTAAAATGGTATCATTCACTTTTACAGATCCATTGATTACAACAAGATAAACACCATTTCCTTTGAATGAATTTTCATAGGTCAAAGAATTGTCCGCTTCCAGTTTTGTTAATGCAAAGATGGAATCCTGGTTAATCCAAAGTGCTTTATCAGCTTCATTGGGTGAAACAACCACCTGCCATTTGTTTATCCTATCATTGATATCATAGGTCTTTTGATCATACCTGGGCGTAATATTTCTTTTCTTGGGGATTACCCACAATTGAAAAAGATTTACAGCTTCAGTTTTTGAATCATTGGCTTCTGAATGACGCACTCCTGAGCCTGCACTCATGATCTGTACATCTCCTGCTTTTATAACGCCGGCCCCGCCGGTACTGTCTTTGTGTTGAAGCGCACCTGTGAAAGGGATCGTTACGATCTCCATATTATCATGCGGGTGTGTCGGGAATCCTGTACCACCGGCAATGATGTCATCATTTAAAAC